>DATEKT010000305.1:0-2759 GCA_035277305.1 Steroidobacteraceae bacterium
GCTCGCCGTGCCGGACGGTGCAATCGTTGCGCTGCTGGGCGGCAACGGTGCGGGGAAAACCACCACCTTGCGGGCCGTCTCGGCGCTCCTGCGCGCCGAGCGCGGTGCGCTGACGGGCGGCCGGTTGTTCTATCGCGGCGAAGACATCACGCATGCTGAGCCGTGGAAGCTCGTCGAACGTGGCCTCGTACAGGTGCTCGAAGGGCGGCACTGCTTTGCGCAGCTGACAGTCGAGCAGAACCTGAGGATCGGCGCGTTCGTGCGCCGCCCACGGCGGGCCGTTATTGATGTCGACCTTGAGCGTGTCTATTCGATCTTTCCGCGCCTGAAGGATCGCCGCAAGTCCCTGGCTGGCTACACGTCGGGCGGTGAGCAGCAGATGGTTGCGATTGGCCGGGCGCTGATGGCGCGCCCGTCACTCGTGCTGCTTGATGAACCATCGATGGGGCTCGCGCCACAGGTCGTCGAGGAGATTTTTGAAACGATCGCGGCACTCAACCGCGACGAGGGCGTGAGTTTCCTGCTTGCCGAACAGAACGCGGCGATGGCGTTGCGCTACGCGACCTACGGCCATGTGCTCGAGCGCGGCCGGGTGGCGGCGCATGGCACGGCGGCGGAGTTATCGACTCTCGATGCACTGCGGGATGCCTATCTTGGCGGCTCGTCGACGGGTTATCCTCGTCGTCGGGCTGAACGCCAGACCGTGCAGGTAGTGCCAGGCTGAGAGCCTGCGGGACCACCTGTGCATCAGTGCTTCCCCGCGTGATGCGAAGTTGGTGGCTGCGACGGATGGTGCTCAACGCCTCGAGCTTCCTGCGCACCGAAGTCGTGCGATGGACATCGTGCTCACCGGCTCGATCGCATGGCTGTTCGATCCCGGCATGCGGGCGCTCAACCCAGGCTCTCCCCGCGAAGGGCAGGCAATAGACACGAATTACGGCGTGAGAATTCCTGTGCGCCATACACACGATCGTCGGCCTATCTGCGAAATTGCAGCGAGAGCGCTGCTGACGCGCGCTGCCGTCGACGGATGAGCGTCACCTAGCAGCCACCCATTTTTTAACCGTAGCGAAAGCCGGCGAGCCGCCGGCTTGTTTCAATCTGTCGACGGAGCAATCATGAGTCTCGACATCTTCTGGTTCCTGCCGACTTCGGGTGACACCCGCTATCTCGGCAAATCCGATTTCGGCCGGCCGCCGACCAATGAATACATGCGCCAGATCGCTGTCACCGCGGAGAATCTCGGCTATGACGGGCTGCTGATTCCAACCGGCAGCAGTTGTCAGGACCCGTGGGTCACGGCGGCCAGTCTCGTGCCTGTCACACAACGTATCAAGCTGCTCGTGGCGCTGCGCACGTCGATCAGCGGACCAACGGCCGCGGCGCGCCAGGCTGCGACGCTCGATCAGGCGCTGCACGGGCGTCTGTTGCTGAATGTCGTGCCGGGCGGCGACGCAACCGAGCTTGCCGCCGACGGCGTGTTCCTGCCGCACGACGAGCGCTACGCGGCGGCCGATGAATTCCTGAGCGTATGGCGCGATCTGCTGAAGGGCGAGACGGTCGATTTCAAGGGCAAGTATGTGAACGTCCAGCAGGCACGCAACTTTCATGCGCCGGAGCAGAAGCCTTATCCGCCGCTCTATTTCGGCGGATCGTCGCCGGCGGCACACGAACTGGCGGCAAAGCACGTCGATGCCTATCTCACGTGGGGCGAGCCGCCTGCCGCTGTCGCCGAAAAATTCGGCGATGTGCAGCGGCGCGCGGCGGCGCATGGCCGCAAGCTGCGCCTCGGCGTGCGTCTGCATGTGATCGTGCGCGAGACCAACGAGGAAGCGTGGGCAGAAGCCGATCGCCTGATCAGCAAGCTCGACGACGACGACATCCGCCGCGCGCAGGAGAACTACGCAAAGATGGACTCCGTCGGCCAGCAGCGCATGGCGGCGCTGCATGAGGGGCGTCGCGACAAGCTGGAAATCAGTCCGAACCTGTGGGCGGGAGTCGGCCTCGTGCGAGGCGGGGCCGGCACGGCGCTAGTCGGAGACGCGGAGACTGTTGCGGCCCGCCTGAAGGAATATGTCGATGCGGGCGCCGATAGCTTCGTGCTGTCCGGGTATCCGCACCTGGAGGAATCGATCCGCTTCGCCGAACTCGTATTTCCGCTGCTTCCGGGCAAGAAGTCCGTCACGCTACGCGGTCAGACACTGACAGGCGGCGCATTCGATGTGCGAGCAAGCGGCGATCCGACCGGGACGCGCAGTCAATAGGTGTTGAAAGCGCGCGTACGCATCGCGAGTGCCTCTGCAAATAAGAACGGCCTGCACCCGGACCTGCTGGCGACGCATTCGGCGAGGCGTCCTTCGGCGCTTCGTAACACGTCGCATCCGTCGTCAACAGCAGGGTCGCGACGGACGCTGCATTCTGCAACGCTGTGCGCGTGACTTTCGCCGGATCGACGACGCCCGTTTCGACGAGATCGCGATACTCGCCTGTTCCCGCGTTGTAGCCGAAATTGCTCGTGCCCCCCACGACTTTCGCGCCAATCACGCTGCCTTCTTCCTGGCACGGGTGACGATCTGGCGCAACAGTTCTTCGAGCGTGCGACACGATATTGATGCCCACCTCGACTTAATCGACAAGACGAGATTTGCAATCCGTGCAGCGGCGTAAGCGGTGCGGTTGTCGTTGCTTATCGCCGATTCGTCGGTGCACGTGTCACGCATTGCTCATTAACAAATGAAAATTCGTTGGTTCTTCTTTTG
>DATEKT010000306.1:0-2589 GCA_035277305.1 Steroidobacteraceae bacterium
GCTGTTCATCCGGTCGCCGTTATGGCTCGCGGAGCCACGTTCTCCCCTCGGCGAGCGCCGTTCCCGCGAGGGCGGGCGAATGTCGGGAAAATCTCCCGGCGCGAACGACCTCTCCGGGTGCAAGTACTCGACGAACACCAGCCACGGTTTCTCGTGCTTGTGATTCACAAAGCCCGGTAGCCGAGTGGTTTGGGCGCACGACGTCGCAGCCGAATCGGTGTGAAGCTCTCGAGCGAGGTGCTTCTGGAGCAGCTCCAGCTTCCGGCAATCAAGTCCACGTGCGCGCCAAAACACATGAAGACGCCCCGGCGACGAGTGCAGTACGTAGGACGGCGGCGGCAGATCAGAACGCGTATTCAGGCTCGCTAGCAGGTCCTCGCCATCGGCATCGACTTCGAGGAATACGTGGCGCACTGCCGCGATCGATTCTCTCGTCCGCGCGCGGCCTGGTCGAATCGCGTTGACGCTCACGTACACGTTCCAACCCTGCGCGTTCAGATGCCTGAGCCAGGCCTGAAACTGGGGACGCGTGGCAGCCGATACCGGCGTCACGCGCTGGGCGACGTTGCCGGTGCGGTACGTCTTCAGAAACACCGCGATCCAATCGCCGGCTTCGTAGGCCGTATGAAGGAACTGCGTGGGCGCCGTTCGATCGACGGAAACCATGATGTCAACCTGTCTTGCTCAGGGTCACGCGTCCCGTGAACGTCGAGTTCGACAGCGTGACGCAATCGACACCGGAGAAGTCGGCGTCGATGGTGCGCGCTTCGGCGTTGCCGACACTCAGCAGCGTTCCCACGCAGCCCCTGGGGGACTGGTACTCACCCTGCGTGCTGATGCGCGCCGGCGGCTGGTTCGACGGCGTGATGGCGCTGGTGAGGGTTGTTGTGATCGGCAGCCAGGTATGCTGCGAGCGAATCGTTACCCGGAACGTCTGAAGGTTCGTCCCGTCGACGGTCTCGAACGTCCACGTCACCGGTCCCGTGGATGCAGGTTCGCCGACGCGTTCGATCGTCAGTGTTCCGGTCCACGTGCCTTCCAGAAAGGACCGCGCAGCGGAGGGACCGGTGGGTCCTGCCTCCTTGCCACAGGCCGCTGCCAGCAGGGCGAGAGCCAGCAGCAGACGTCGCGGGGTCGTTGTCATGGACATCATGAACCTCCAACGAATCGGGGGGAGGTTTCTTGCAGACACGATTTCAAGACGAATCGGTCCTGCGGGCTCTCGTATCCGGTGATCGCAACCAGCTCGGTCACCTGCCGTCGACCACTGACGCGCGCAATGTGGGCGACGATATGGATTGCGAGCGCGATCGCTTCCCGCGTGCTTCGATGCGGCAATCCGACGTTCGCTGTGAGAACGCAGTGCGCGAGCCGCGTCAGCGCCTGCTCGGCAGAGTTCGCGTGAATCGTGCTCATGCTGCCGAGATGACCGGTGTTGAGGGCCTGCAGCAAGTCGAACGCTTCTGCTCCTCGCACCTCACCGACGAGGATGCGGTCAGGCCGGTGCCGCAGGGAGGCGCGCAACAAATCCGCGATCGTCACGGGTGGCAAAGGCGCCTCCTGTCCGAGGGGCGCTTGGGCTCTCCGAGCTTCGAGCCGCAACACGTTGGGTTTTTTCAAGTGAATCTCAGACGTTTCCTCGATGACGATGACCCGGTCGGAATCTGGGATGTGAGCTGCCAACGCGTTCAACAGCGTGGTTTTCCCGGTGCCCGTTCCGCCCGATACAAGGATGTTCTGCTGAGCCCGAACTGCGCCCACGAGGCGGTCAGCGATGTCCGAAGTCAGCGCACCGACGTTGACCAGTTCTCCCAGCGTGTAACGCCTGGTGAATTTGCGAATGGTCAACGCCGGTCCGCACACCGCGCACGGTGGAAACATCGCCGCCACGCGCGAGCCGTCCTCGAGCCGTGCATCGAGCAGCGGCTGCATGTCGGAGATCTCGTCTCCACAGGCGCGGGCGATGTTCTTGATGGCGACGGTCAGATTCCTTGGCTCCAGAGTCCTGTCGGCGACAGCTTCGATGGCACCATCGCGCTCGACGAACACATGGCGCCCTCCGTCGTTCACCATCACCTCGGTAACGCTCGGGTCGACGAGGAGGTCCTCGATGGGTTTCAGGAACGGCAGAATGCGGTCTAGGCTGCTCACAGGTCGCCTTTCTCAACGTGGTCGAAGTAGCTGGTGTTGGCGTCGAGATAATGCGGTTTCAAGTAGCAGAACTGCGGAGGCAGAGGATTGAACCCGTCGTACGGAATCGCGACCGCCTGCCCGTTCTTCAGTTCAGTGAACACCCGAGGCGGAAAAATGTACTCGTGATGCGGCGCGTAGCTCTTGCTCGCACTCAGTGATTGTTTCGTCGCGACGGCACGTCCCGTGAGGAGCGACACGTGCGCGCCCTGACCACTCTCGGCAAGCGTGTAGTGCGCCTTCAGCCGGTCTCGCCGTCCGCACAATTCCGCGGCGGCTTTGGCCGTGAACTCGTCGCTGGTCGCGAGGAACAACTTCGTGCGGAAACACTGCATCAACGTGCGCCAGCTCTCGTCGCCCGGCAATGCGGATCGAAGCGAGCTGACACTCTGCGTAGCG
>DATEKT010000307.1:0-7379 GCA_035277305.1 Steroidobacteraceae bacterium
AGATTGCGTACATCGCCGCCCACGACACCGAGACAGGTCGCGAGCTATGGCGCTTCAACACGATTCCTCGCCCGGGAGAACCCGGCGATGAAACCTGGCGCAGCGTGGCGTACGAAGATCGCGCGCACGTCGGCTCATGGAGCGTCGGCAGCTACGATCCACAACTAAAGCTCCTCTTCTGGGGCACCTCGGTGCCGGCGCCTTCGCTCGAAGTCGTGCGTGGCACACCGCGCGGGGATGCCTTGTACTCGAACTCGACCGTGGCACTCGATCCGCAGACGGGCAAGCTCGTGTGGTATTACCAGCACCTGCCGCGCGACAACTGGGATCTCGACCACGTCTTCGAGCGCTACGTCGTCGACGTCGATGTCGCGCCTGATGCCGCAGAAGTCCGCTGGATCAACCCCGCGCTGAAGAAGGCCGCTCCCGGCAAGCGTCGCGTCGTTTCGGGAATTCCCGGCAAGACCGGCATCGTGTTCACGCTCGATGCGAAGACCGGCCAGTTCCTGTGGGCGCGCGAGACGATCAACCAGAACGTGATCCGCGACATCAACGCGCGCACCGGCCGCGTGAGCATCGACGAAGCGATGGTGCCGAAGCCGTTCCAGGAGCTGCGCGTCTGTCCGTCCAACGCCGGCGGCAAGAACTGGATGGCGGGCACATACAGCCCCCGCACCCGGTTGATGTACCAGCCCATGCTCAACATGTGCATGCTGCAGACAGGCAACGCCGAGACGTTCACTCGAGGCATGGGCTACGCGGTGAACTGGATCGTGATCGAGGATCCGACCATCACCGGCCGCGCGCAGTATCCCGTGGGACGAGTCGATGCCGTCTCGCTGGATACCGGCAAGCTCGCATGGCACTACGAGCAGCGCGCGGGACTGGTCAGCGGCCTGGTCTCGACCGCGGGCGGATTGGTGTTCGGCGGCGATGCCAACCGGCGCTTCAAGGCGCTCGACGACGAAACCGGTCGCGTTCTGTGGGAGACGATTCTCGCCGCCCCGGTGTCCGGTCATCCGATCAGTTTCGCGGTCGATGGCCATCAATACATTGCCGTCTCCACCGGCGGCAACACGCATCCGGAGAAGACGGCGCTCTCGCTCCACCCCGAGGTCAAGGTCACGGAGGGGTACAACTCGCTGTTCGTGTTTCGCTTGCGAGCCGATACCCATTGAGCTCCGGGTGCAGGATGCGCGAGGATCGCGCAGCATGAATCGGCAGCGGGAAATGGTTTCGTCGCTCAGGGAGCTGCTCCCGCAGCAGTCCGTCCTGTGGCGTACGGAGGAAACGAGGCCGTACGAGTGCGATGGACTGATGCTGCACAGTCAGCTGCCGATGATCGTCGTTCTCCCCGAGACGGAGATCGAAGTGGCGCAGGTCCTTCGGCTCTGTCATGCGCGCGGTGTGCCTGTAGTGCCACGCGGCGCCGGCACTGGCCTGTCGGGCGGTGCATTGCCGCTTGGCGACGGTGTGCTGTTGTCGCTGGCGAAGCTCAATCGGATCATCGAGGTCGACCCGCGCGCTCGCACCGCTACTGTGCAGCCCGGTGTTCGCAATCTCGCGATCAGCGAAGCGGCCGCGCAGTACGGCCTGTACTACGCACCCGATCCGTCGAGCCAGATTGCGTGCACGATCGGTGGCAACGTCGCCGAGAATTCGGGCGGTGTGCACTGCCTCAAGTATGGACTCACCGTGCACAACGTCCTGCGAGTGCGCGGTCTGACCATGGAAGGTGAAGCTGTGGATTTCGGCAGTCTTGCGCCCGACGCGCCAGGCCTGGATCTGCTGGCAACGATCATCGGCTCCGAAGGCATGCTGGCGGTCACGACCGAAGTCACCGTGCGGCTCGTGCCGCGCCCGCGTCTTGCTCGCTGCATCATGGCGAGCTTCGCGGACGTTGGTCACGCAGGCGATGCAGTGGCTGCATTGATCGCGGCGGGCATCATTCCGGCCGGACTCGAGATGCTCGACCAGGCCGCGAGTCGCCTCGTTGAGCCGTTCGCAAATGCAGGGTACGACCTGAATGCCGCCGCAGTTCTGTTGTGCGAGAGCGATGGCACGCCGGAGGAAGTCGAGGAAGAAATCGAGCGCATGTGCGGCGTGCTGCGCGACGCGCGAGCCACTCGCATCCAGGTATCCAGCAATGAAACCGAGCGTTTGCGGTTCTGGGCCGGCCGCAAGAACGCTTTTCCCGCAGCCGGGCGCGCCTCGCCCGCGTATTACTGCATGGATGGGACGATTCCGCGCAAGCGGCTCGGCGAAATGCTTCGGGCGATTCAAGCGCTGGAAGGCAAGTACGCGCTGCGCTGTCCCAATGTTTTTCACGCCGGCGACGGCAATCTGCATCCGCTGATCCTGTTCGACGACGGCGATCCGGAGTCGGTCGCTCGCGCCGAAGCGTTCGGCGCGGAAATCCTCGAACGCTGCATCGAGATGGGAGGCACCATCACCGGCGAGCATGGCGTCGGCGTCGAGAAGCTCGATCAGATGTGTACGCAGTTCGACCCCAACACTCGCGACGCGTTCGTCGCCGTCAAGCGTGCATTCGATCCGTCGCAGCTATTGAATCCAGGCAAGGTGATTCCGACGCTGCATCGCTGTGCAGAGTACGGCCGCATGCGTGTGAGCTCGGGAAAGCTTCCGTTCGCTGATCTCCCTCGCTACTGATGATCGCGAACGTCGACAAGCAGGGATCTCTGACCGCTCTGCGCGAGGCAGTATGCGAGGCGGCGGCGAAGCGTGCTCCAGTGCGAATCCGCGCCGGCGGCACGAAGGACTTCTACGGCAACATTACGACGGGCGCCATTCTGGATCCGCGCCGCTACACGGGTGTCATCGCCTATGAGCCCAGTGAGCTCGTCATCACAGCTTGCGCTGGAACGCCGCTGACGGAACTGGAGAACTTGCTGGCCGAGCACGGCCAGATGCTGGCGTTCGAGCCGCCGCACTTCGGCAGCGATGCGACTCTGGGCGGATGTATCGGTGCCGGGCTCGCGGGTCCGCGCCGCACGGCCTATGGTCCCTGCTACGGCGGCGTGCGCGATTTCGTGCTCGGCGCTCGCATGCTGGATGGGCGCGGCGAGATTCTGACCTTCGGCGGCAGCGTCATGAAGAACGTGGCCGGCTACGATCTCGCGCGCCTGCTGGTCGGTTCGCTCGGCATTCTCGGCGTCATCCTCGAAGCCTCGGTCAAGGTTCTGCCGCAGCCGGCAACACAACTCACGTTGAGCTTCGAGCTGGACGAACAGGAAGCGCTGGATCGGCTCAATGCGTGGGCAGGGCAGCCGTTGCCGCTGTCGGCGTCCGCTTGGCACGAAGGTGTGTTGAACGTGCGATTGTCGGGAAATCGCGCGGCCGTTGCGGATGCGCGCGGGCGCCTCGGCGGCGAATTGATGGAAGCTTCGCGCGCAGATGCGTTCTGGATTCAGATCCGTGAGCAGACGCATCCGTTCTTCGCAGGTGCGCAGCCGCTCTGGCGCGTGAGCGTGCCATCGACGTTGCCGCCGCTCGCGCTGCACGGGGAACAGATGATCGAGTGGGGCGGTGCGCTGCGATGGTTGCGATCGTCACAGCCGGCCAATGAAGTCCGCGCGGCCGCGCAGCGGGGAGGAGGGCATGCAACACTCTTCCGGAGCGAAGCTGCCAGCGACGTGTTCACACCATTGCCCGCGCCGTTGATGGCCGTGCACAAGCGTCTGAAGGCTCATTTCGATCCGGCGGGCATCTTCAATCCTGGACGTCTGTATCGCGAGCTCTAGTGGGCCAGCAGTGAAAGTACAGCTTTCGAAAGACCTGCAGAACGATCCGGATGGCGCTGTCGCCGCCGACATCGTGCGCAGCTGCGTTCACTGCGGGTTTTGTACGGCAACCTGTCCGACTTACCAGGTGCTCGGCGATGAGCTCGATAGCCCGCGCGGCCGGATCTACCTGATCAAGGAAGTGCTGGAAGGAGCGCAGCCCAGCGAAAGCACGCAGCTGCATCTGGACCGCTGTCTCACGTGCCGCGCCTGCGAAACGACTTGTCCCTCCGGTGTGCAGTACGGACGCCTGATCGATATCGGTCGACGCATCGTCGAGGAAAAGGTCGACCGTTCCTGGGCGACCGGACTCAAGCGCGCAGCGTTGAAGCGCGGGCTGACGAGCCGGCTGTTCGGCCCGACGCTCACTCTGGGGCGATGGGTGCGACCGCTGCTGCCGCACACCTTGCGTCGGAAGATTCCTATTCGGCATAGCAATGCACTCTTGCCGGCGAGCCGCGCGCACGCGCGCAAGATGCTGCTGCCACCGGGATGCGTTCAACCTTCGCTCGCTCCGGAAATCGACGCCGCGACAGCGCATGTGCTCGACGCACTGCAGATCGAAGCAGTGACACCGCAGCCCGCATGCTGTGGAGCGATTCACCATCACCTCGGTGACGACGCGCTCGATGGAATCCGCCGCACCATCGACTCATGGTGGCCGCACATCGAAAGCGGCGTCGAGGCGATTGTCATGAATGCTTCGGGATGTGCTGCGATGGTGAAGGAGTACGCACATCTCCTGCGGCACGACACCGCCTACGCAGCGAAGGCAGCTCGCATCGCCGAGCTGGCGCGCGACCTGGCTGAAATATTGCCGGCGCATGTGGGCAGACTGGCGCAGCAAACCGCGCGGCGCGAAGAGCGGGTCGTCTTTCATCCGCCCTGTACGCTGCAGCATGCACAGAAGATTCGGGGCTCGGTCGAGCAGATTCTGGAAGCCCTCGGCGCGGTCGTGCTGCCGATTGCCGAAAGTCATCTGTGCTGTGGCTCGGCAGGAACGTACTCGATCCTGCAGCCCGCGATCGCTGAGGAACTGCGCGACCGAAAGCTCGCCGCGCTGCAGGTGCCGCGACCCGATGTGATTCTTTCCGCAAACGTCGGTTGCATCGTCCATCTCGCCGGCGCAGCGGAAATTCCGGTGCGGCATTGGATCGAGTGGGTTGCAGCGCGCTTGCCTGCGAGGTCGGCCTGACAATGTTTCACCAACTCGTCATGCCACTCGGCGGAAGCCTGGTCTGGTCCTGCATCGTCGCGTCGATTCCCATCGTCGTAGTGCTGGTGCTGCTGGGCGTCTTTCGCAGGCCGGCGTGGCAGGCGTCATCGGCCGGTCTCGCAACGGCACTGGCCCTGGCGATCTATGTCTGGGATCTGCCGGCGGACAACGCTTTCAGCAGTGTGCTCGCCGGCGCCACGTTCGCGCTGATTCCGGTCATGTGGATAGTGTTCAACGCGCTGATCCTCTACAACGTCACCGTCGTGTCCGGACGCTTTCAGGATTTTCGCGACTGGATGCTGGCTCACATGCCGAACGATCGCCGCGTCGTGCTCGTCGTGATCGGCTTCTGCTTCGGATGCTTGCTGGAAGGCATCGCGGGCTTCGGCACGCCGGTGGCTATCACCAGCGCGCTGCTGATCGCGCTCGGCTTTCCCGCACTCGAAGCCCTGGTCTTCACTTTGATTTTCAACACGGCTCCAGTGGCGTTCGGCGCGTTGGGTGCGCCGGTGACCACGCTCGGCGCCGTGACGCAGCTCTCCGATACGACACTGGCGGCAATGGTTGGTCGGCAGCTGCCGTTCATCGCGTTGTTGTTGCCCTTCTACGCGATCGGCGTCTACGGGGGGATCCGGGCCATCGCAGGTGTGTGGCCGGTGCTGCTGATCGCAGGGGCCTCGTTCGCGACCGGCCAGTTCATCACGTCCAACTATCTCGGCTACGTGCTGACGGACGTCATCTCTTCGGCGTTCTCGCTGATCGTCACGATCGCGTTCCTCAAGTTCTGGCGCGGCAGGCCCGATCCGCAGTTCGCGCTGGCTGCGAAACCTGTCGCGTCCACAACGCGCGCAAGCTCGCCGGCCGCGGGCTGGATTCCGTGGATCATTCTCGCGATCACGGTCGTGGTGTGGATTCATCTGCGCGTCAACGTCCTGGGCCAGGTGACGGTGCACTGGCCGCGGCTGCACGAAGAGGTATTCATCACCATCTATGACAAGCCGTATGCGGCCAACTGGACCTTTCAGCCGCTCGGGACAGGAACGGCCATCCTGTTCGCAACGCTCCTGACTGCATTCCTGGTGAAGCTGAAACCACGCCAAGTGGCCGTCGTTCTGCGGACGTCCCTGGCGCAGATCCGTCTGCCAGCGCTGACGACGACGTTGATCATCGGGCTTGCCTACCTGATGAACTACTCCGGCATGACTTACACGCTCGGTGTCGGCGCGTCTTCCGCGGGCGTGCTCTTTCCGCTGTTGTCTGCATTCCTCGGTTGGCTCGCAGTCTCGCTGTCGGGCAGCGACACGTCCGGCAACGCGCTGTTCGGAAATCTGCAGGTCGTGGCCGCGCGGCAGCTGGATCTGAACCCGGTGCTCATGGCCGCCACCAATTCTTCGGGCGGCGTCTTCGGCAAGATGATCTCGCCGCAGAACATCAGCACCGGCACTGCTACGACCGAGCTCAAGGGCAGGGAAGGCGACGTGTTCGCGCGCACCTTCAAGCACAGCCTCATCCTGACTTTCCTGCTGGGGCTGCTCGTACTGCTGCAGCAGTACGTCTTCCCGTGGATGATTCCCTCGTAGTTCGTATACGATCTACTTTATGAGATCCCGACTGCACCGCCGCTGGATTGCCAGTGCGATTCTCGTCCTGGTCGCCGCGGCCGCAGCGTCGCCGGCATTGGCGGCCGCCCATTCACGTCATCCCAACATCGTGCTGATGTTTCCCGACAACCTCGGCTGGGGCGAGGTCGGCGTTTACGGCAGCGTGCGCGGCGTGCCGACCCCCAACATCGATAGCATCGCGAAGAGCGGCATCCGGCTCGACAACTTCAACGTCGAGTTCTCTTGCACGGTCTCGAGGGCGGCTCTGCTCACGGGCCGCTACGCAGTTCGCTCGGCGGCCAGCCAGAACACGGGCATCACCCAGTGGGAGATCACGATCGCCGAGGTGCTCAGGGGCGCCGGGTACACGACCGCACTGTTCGGCAAATGGCATCTGGGCGGCACGAACTGGATCGAAGGCCGCACGCCGATCGACCAGGGGTTCGACGAGTGGTACGGCATTCCCAACTCGAGCAACGAAGCCCAGAACACCACGATGCCGGGCTTCGATCCGGCGAAGACCGAACCGCCCTACATCTGGGAACAGAAGGCTGGCGGACCGGCGCAGCGAGTCAAAGTGTTCGATCTCACCACGCGGCGCACGCTCGACCGGGAGTCGGCGTACAAGAGCATCGACTTCATGGAACGCAGCGCCCGCGCGCGCAAACCGTTCTTCCTTTTCTATCCGCTCACGCAGGTGCACTTTCCGACGCTGCCGCATCCGGATTTCGCGGGCAAGACGGGCGCCGGCGATATCGGCGA
>DATEKT010000308.1:0-33222 GCA_035277305.1 Steroidobacteraceae bacterium
GCGTGGCGAAGCGGCGGCCGATGTCGTCCGCGCCATAGATGAACGTTTCGAGATCGATGTAGCGCTTGGCATCGCGCATCGCGGCTTCGATCGCGTCGTAGGTCTGCGGACCGTCCACCAGCACCTTAACCTGATTGCCCGTCGTCAGCGGCGAGGAAGAGTAGCGACGCACGGCGTCGACGAGCTCGCGCACGCCGGCGTCATCTTTGTATTCATCCAGCGCGGCGCGCAGCAGCGGGTCGGTCGCCGCCTCCGGAAGTACCTGCTGCCGGGTGACGATCGGCGGCGTCTCTGCCGGAGGCTGGACGCGTGGATTCTGCGCGCAGGAGGCACACAGGCCCAGCGCTGCCAGGAACAAAAATCTTGCGAGCACGAACCCACAACGATCGTTTGTAGGCAAAGTTCCGGATCAGGAAAAGCCGTGATCGCGTGCAAATACGATCGCCTGCGCGCGCGACCAGACGCCGAGCTTGTCGAACAGATTCGAGGTGTGATTGCGCACGGTCTTCTCGCTGATCTTCAGCCGCGCCGCGATATCCGTATTGCTGAGGCCGTGCGTGATGAGCGCCAGCACTTCGCGTTCGCGCTCCGACAGCCCGGCAAATACCGCAGCGCCGACTGCACGCTCCGGACGTGCGAACTCCAGCACGACCTCCTGGAACCGGCGCCACGCCGGCTGGTCCTCCAGCAAGATGTGGTTGCGCGAGTCGAATTCGACGAACTGCGCCCCAGGAATGCCGGCCGCGAGCAACCGCCCCTCCAGCACGGGAATGACCTGGTCGTCCCGTGAATGCAGCACGAGCGTCCGGACCCTCACGGCTGCCAGATCCGCCTCGATATCGACCGCCGCACGAGCGCTGTACAGGTTCGCAAAGATTTCGCCGGTGGTCGTCTTCTGGCAGAGGTCGGTGAACCACTGGAGCTGCTCGGCACTCCCGCCGGGAATGAATCGCGACGTGAAAACCTGCCGGAAAGCCGGATTGTCACTGCCCCAGCCGACGCGCGCGAGATCGATCATCGCGCGGAACGCGTCCGCGGCCAGCGCAGCGTTGCGCTTGTTCGCACCGCGAGCGTAGCCGCCGTAGAGGATCATGCCCGCCACCCGCTCCGGATGGCGCAGCGCGTAGTGCACGCATGCCGCGGCGCCTTGCGAGATTCCTAGCAGGATCACCGGGCCTTCGGGCTGCGCGGCATCGATCACTGTGCCGAGATCCGCTGACCATTGATCGAGCGTCAGGCTCGTGGACTGCCATCCGCTCATGCCGCAGCCGCGCTCGTCGTAGCGCACGAAGCGAAAGTTCGCGGAGAAGAACTCGAGCCAGTGCTTCCACACCGGACTGCGTAATTCGTACTCGAGATGCGTCAGCCAGTTTGCGGCCTTGACGAGCACCGGCCCCTGCCCCGACTGCGCCCATGCGAGCTGAGCGCCGTCCGTCGCCTTTGCATAGCGGATCTGCTGCCGCAGCGGTTTGGTCTCGGACTTGGTCGTCATCGGGACATTCGTCTCGGCCCAGGCGCGGCGATTGTAGCCCAACCGGGACAAAGCTCCCATGGCGCGCGCGGCGTGCGCACGCGCATCGTGCCGATGAAACGAGAGGAGCGCGCACATGCTGAAACGACTGCTCTACTTCGCGTACTCCGCGACGGCGTATGTCATCTTCCTGGTGACTTTTCTCTACGCGATTGCGTTCGTCGGCGGCTTCCTCGTGCCGCGCCGGCTCGACGGTCCGCTCGAAGGCTCGCTGCTCAATGCGCTCTTGATCGATTGCGCGCTGTTGACGGTGTTCGCCGTTCAACACAGCGTGATGGCTCGCCGCTGTTTCAAGGAACGCTGGACGCGAATCGTGCCGTGGGCGATCGAGCGTTCGACGTACGTCCTGTGCGCCAGCCTCGCGCTGCTACTGCTGTTCTGGCAGTGGCGTCCGCTCGGGATCACGATCTGGACGATCGAGAACGACATTGCGCGCGTAGTGCTGTGGTCGCTGTTCGCAGCCGGCTGGAGCACCGTGCTGATCGTGACGTTTCTCATCAATCACTTCGACTTGTTCGGCTTGCGGCAGGCGTGGTTGCCGCTGCTCGGGCGGCCGTACACGCCCGTCTCCTTCCGCACGCCGCTGCCGTACAGGTTCGTTCGCCATCCGCTGTACTTCGGCTTCCTGCTGGCTTTCTGGATGACGCCGACGATGACGCTTGCGCATCTCGTCTTCGCGCTCGCGACGACGGCATACATCGTCCTCGCCATCCAGTTCGAAGAGCGGGATCTGCTCGCCGAGCACGGCGCGGCTTATGCCGAATATCGAAAGAAGGTTCCCATGCTGTTGCCGGCACTGCGTGCCATCAGGAGGTCGTCATGAAAATGAGTGCAATTGCGGGCTGCGTACTCGGCGTGCTGGCTGCATCGAGCGCTTTCCCACACGGCGATGAGAAGGCCCGTGCGGGCGAGCTGGTCCGGCTGGTGCGCCAGTCCACCGCGCAATATCGGGATCCGGCCGTTGCGGAAGCAGACGGCTATCACCTGCTCTTCGGCTGCGTGTCCGGACCTGACATCGGCGCGATGGGGCTGCACTACGTGAACATGTCGCTGGTCGGCGATGGCGAGCTCGACGCGACGCGCCCGGAGATCGTGATCTACGAGCCCATGCCGAATGGACGACTGCGTCTCGTCGGCGCCGACTTCCTGGTGCTTGCCGCGGACTGGCATGCGAAACATGCCGAGACGCCGCAGCTGAACGGACAGCTGCTGCACTTGTTCGAGAGCCCGAATCGCTTCGGCTTGCCGCCGTTCTACACGCTGCACGTGTGGGCTTGGAAGGACAATCCGACCGGCATGTTCGTGAACTGGCACGCCAAGGTGTCGTGCGACTCGTTCGACGGCTGAACGGTCATCGAACGGCAGGCGGAAATTCTTCGGTATCGATTTCCGCCTGCGCAACGCAGGCGTAGCGATCGCCGCTGACCGTATCCGCGGTGAAGATCGCTTCGAGCCGATTCAAGAGATCGGCCGTGAGCGCGACCTCCACCGAGGCGAGATTTTCGGTGAGATGCGCAACCGAGTTCGTGCCGACGATCGGAATCACGTGCGGCGCCTTGCCGAGCATCCACGCAAGCGCCAGCTGCGCCTTCGTGCAGCGCGCTTCGCGCGCCAGCTCGTCGACTCCCTGGAGCAGCGCTCGATTCTTCTCGAAGTGCTGCGCCTGAAAGCGCGGCAGCGTCAGTCGGAAGTCCTTCTCGACCAGCGTCGCTGCATCCTGCACGCCGCCCGCCAGGAACCCGCGGCCGAGCGGCGAGAACGCGACGAACGCCGTTCCGAGCTCGCGACAGGCATCGAGCAGAGCAATCTCTGGATTGCGCGTCCATAGCGAGTATTCACTCTGCACCGCCGCGATCGGGTGCACTGCGTGCGCCTTGCGCAACGTTTCCGCAGAAACTTCCGACAGGCCGATGCCGCGAATCTGCCCCGCGCGAACTCGCTCCGCGAGCGCGCCGACGCACTCTTCGATCGGCACGTTCTTGTCCCAGCGATGCATGTAGTACAGGTCGATGAAATCGGTGCCGAGCCGCCGCAATGACTCCTCAAGATTCCGTCGCAGCGCTGCGGGTCGGCCGTCGATGACGCGTTTGCCGTCCGCAGTCGTCATGCCGCCCTTGCTCGCGAGCACGATGCGCTGGCGGATTGGACGCACGAACTCGCCGACAAGCTCTTCGTTGTGGCCGAAGCCGTAGAGCGCAGCCGTGTCGAAATGCGTGACGCCCTGATCGACCGCTGCCTGCATCACCGCGCGCGCGACCTCGCGCGGCGGCGGAGTGCCGTAGCCATGACTGAACGTCATGCAACCAAGGCCGATCTCGGCAACCTGCCGACCGGCGAGTGGGCGTGTCTGCATCTTCAAAGGCCTTTACTTGGGAATACGGATGCGCAGCGGGTTGCTGAACGAAGATCTGCTGCCGCTGAGTTGAATCGCGTTCGACGCCATGGCCTGCCTGATTTTCTCGTTCACCTTCATGCCGAGCAGGACCTTCGCGACGAAGTACAGCACGACCATGATCATGCCCGCGATCTCGATCGCGTAGATCGACGACGCCATTCCCGCCACGAACACCGCCGCGGCCGCATACAGCAGCCAGGTGTACGCGGTGCGATATTCGTAGGTGACGTGCGTCGCCGTTTCCTCGACGATTCTGTATGGATTCATGCTCACGCTCAGAGGACGAACGGAATCAGGGCCGCAACGCGCCCGCTGTACTCCTCATACGCGTTGCCGAACTGCTCACGCATCCACCGCTCCTCGATCCGCAGTTTGCGCCAGAATGCCACGAAGGCGAGCGCAACTGCCACAACCCCTCGCCACTCCCCGCGCGCCAGCGCGGTGCCAGCAAGCGCCAGTAGCAATCCCGTGTAAATGGGATGGCGCACGAACCGATACGGGCCGCTGGTGATCAGCGCGTGGTCCTGCTTGACCGTGACCGTGCCGCTCCAGTTTCGACCGAGGTAGACGCGCGCCAGCACCGTGAAAAGCAGGCCCGCGAGCGTGAGCACTGCGCCGACCCAGAAGGGCCAGACAGCGGCGGGCACGAATCGCTCGCCGAGGATTCGCAGCGGAAAGTTCGGAGTCCACAGCAGCGCCACAGCGAGCGCCAGCGGCACGATATGCGAGAGCCGCGACTGCAGCGATTCGCGCCTTACGGTCTTCTTGACGTTGAACGAAGCCGCCCACCAGTACGCCGCCCAGCCCAGCCACATCGCGTGGAACAGGTAGCGGCAGGCGTACGTCATGCGATCTCCTAGCGTGAGCGACCTCGCGCGCTGACAGGCCAGATCTCCTGCAGCGTCTCCCCTGATACGACGTGATATGCGTCGTACAAGTTCACCGTTGGATCGCAATGGGGCACAGCGAGCCGCACTATGTCGCCGACTGTCCAGGTGTGTTGCTGTGCCGGGTCGATGATCAGGCCGTGCTCGTCGCCCATGAAAATGAAATTTGAGCCCTGCGGCGCGCCGGACAGCACGACCGGCGGGCCGCCGTCGGTCGCCATCGCCTTGTAACCCGCATCGATGGTCGCGATGCCGCGCGTGTTCGCACTCACGACGCGCGCGTCGATGAACAACGAGTATTCGAACGCCTGCGTCTTGTCGTCGGCGAGATCGCATTCTGCGTACTGACGATCCATGAACACGTACGAGCCGACCTGCCACTCGGTGAGCACCCCGAGCCGCGCATCGATATGATGGGTTCCCGTGCCCGAGCCGGTGACGACCGCGCACTCACCGCCGTGCTCCCTCAACGCAGCGATGATCGAGCGCAGATAGTTCGTGCGCTCTTCGATCGCCGCATAGCGCTCCTTGTAATCCTTGATGTGCTGCTGAACGCCGCAGTACATCTGCACGCCTTTGAACGCGAGGTTGTCCGCCGCTTGAATCGCTTTCAGCAGCTCGACGGCAGCCTCCACCGAGCCCACACCGGTGCGACGAATGCCTGGATCGATATCGATGATGACCTTCAGCGGACGCCCGCGCATTGCAGCTGCCAGCGCTGCAGCGTTCGCGGGATTGTCGAGGGCGACCATCAGATCGGGAATTCTCTCGTTGAGAGTGACGAGCCGCGCAATTGCGGGCGCGCTGACGACCGGCGATGTGATCAGCAACGACTCCACGCCGCCCGCCGCGAGCACTTCCGCTTCACCGAGCTTGGCGCAGCACAGACCCACTGCGCCGGCATCGAGCTGCAGACGCCCGATTGCGAGACTCTTGTGCGACTTGGCGTGCGGCCGCAGCGTGACACCGGCGCGTTTGGCGATCGCAGCCATCTTCTGCACGTTGCGCCCGAGCGCGTCGCGATCGAGAACCAGCGCCGGCGTGTTCAGCTCCCGGCGCGAGCCGGGCTTACCGATCAGATGAGCGTGCAAACGGATGTCGTCGAGCATGTCCTTCCCCGCCATTCAACCTCCGATCCCGAACAGCTCCGCGAGGTGCGCGTTGGCGAACTTCGCCGCGGGATCGACCTGCGCGCGCACTCGGCAGAAACGCTCGGCCATCGGATAGAGCGCGAAAACGTCCTTCGACGTCAGCGTGTGCCGCTTCGCCCAGTGCGGGCGGCCGCCGTTCGCGCGGAAAATCGGCTCCGCGGAGGCCAGCAGGTCGCGCCACTCCATCTTGCTGTACTGGTGCATCGAGATCGACGCGCCCGGCCCCTGGTTGAACGGACTCATCCAGATGTCGTCGGCGGCGACCCAGCGGAATTCGAACGGGAACGCGACCGGGAGCTTGCGCTTGCGCACCCACGCGATCACTTCCTGCAACGTCGGAAGGCCGGCAGCGCGCGGCATCTCGTATTCCATTTCCTCGAACGACACCGTGCGTTCGGACGGAAAGATGCGATACGCCGGACCCGTGCGGCGCGACGAGCGGATCAGTCGCATGAGCTGCCGCTGCAACACGCGCGCAACCGCCGGCGCGGCGGCCGTCACGTCGCAGCAGAAGCGAAAGATCGTCTCGTCGCTCGACGACGGTTCCTTGAACGCGCTGTTCTCGGCGGCCGGATGCAGCGTCTTCATGATGACTTCATCCGCGTACGGAAAGACGAAGAACTCCGCGTGCCGATGCGTTCGCGCCACCTCCTCGAAATGCTCGATCGCGGCGGCGAATGGAATGCGCTCGATGCGCTCTTCGAGGTGATACGCCGGCAGGATGCTGACGCGGATGCGCGTGGCGATGCCAAGCAGGCCCAGCGACAATCGCTGCGCCTCGAACAACTCCGGACGCTGCTCCTTGCTGCATTCGACGACCGATCCGTCGGCGAGCATCAGGCGAAATGCGCGCGCGAACGTCGAGAGACTGCCGAGATCCGCGCCAGTGCCATGCGTACCGGTGGCCACGGCACCCGCGAGCGACTGAGGGTTGATGTCGCCCTGATTGAGCAACGAATAGCCACGCTCCCACAACGCCGCGGTCAGGCGCTTCAGACTCCAGCCCGCTGGGACCCACGCGCTCGTACCATCGGCAGCAACTTCGATGGGCGAGTCGAGATCCGACAAGCTCAGCAGCACACCCGTCGTCGCGCACAGCGGCATGAACGAATGCCCTGCTCCGACCACGCGCACCTTCGCGGCGCCGCGCACGATCGTCGACAGCTCATCCTCCGTACGCGGACTCGCGAGCCGCGACGGCTGCGCCTGCACGCTGCCGGACCAGTTCTTCCACGCCTGCGCGCCGGCGTTCATTCCGGATCGCGCAGCGACCAGCGCAACATGCGCGCCGCTTCCTTGATGATGTCGTCCGGCTTGATCAGGTCTTCCTCGTTGAGCATCTCGTCGGCCGCGAACCCGAACTCGATCGAGATGCGCACGCGGCGCCACAGCACCTTCTTCGACAGCTCGGGCAAGAGCGGCGCATACGCCTTGACCATGCGATCGGTGACGATGCGGTGCGACTCGATGCGCACGTGCGCGAGCTGCGGAACCGCGCGTAACGCGCGCAACGTCCAGATCGCACCCGGCTCTGCTGCCGTCACCTTCGCGGTGGTGCGCAACAGATCTTCAGTGTGCTCGGAGAGTGCAGCCAAACCGTTCGGAACGTGCTGGTCGAGCCAGGCGAACAGCACTGCGTTCTGACGATCCATCAGCCGCCGGCCGAGCGCCTCGAGCACGGCGTACTTGTCTTTGAAGTAGCGATACAGCGCGGGCGGCGTCACTCCGGCGCGCGCGCAGATCATGTTGGTCGAGATGCGTTCGATGCCGACCTCGCCGAGCAACTCGCCCGCGACGTCGAGCAGACGCTCGCGCGTTTGCAGAGCGCGCTCCTGCTTGGGAGCGGCGCGCGGAAGGCGGGCAGCGGAACTGGCAGCGCGTGTCATGAGTGTCGTCAGGTTTCCACGATGGTAGCGGGTAAGGCGCGCTCGCGTCGATGCAGCGCGACGGCGATCGCGACGGTCATTGCGAGCGCGAACGCTCCGAAGCCGAGCGAGCCGCGCACGTCGGCGTCAGTGACGACGAATGAGGCGAACAGCGGTCCGAGGCTGCCGCCCGCGAGCTCGGCGCCGCCGACCAGCACCGCGGCGCGACGCGTCGGGTCGGCCGCGATGACCATCGGCACGAAGAACGGCAGCGAGAACATCCACAGGAAGCCGAACACGCTGGACGTCACGAGGTAGAGGAACGCACTGGGCAGCGCCGCGTATGTGAGCAGGCATGCGACGTAGATCAGCGCGCAGAACACCAGCACCGGAAACCATCGCAGTCGACCCGCCAGGACCGTGGCAGTGGCGCCGCCCAGCACCTGGAACGCCAGCGACAACGAAACCGCGACACCCGCGACGGTCGGGGCGTGCCCGGCCTGTCGCGACAGCGGCTCCGCATAGACCCACACGCCGACGATGAACGCCATCCACAGGAACGTCGCGGCCAGCGCGACGAAGCCGCGCCCGTTCGGCATGTTGCTCGCGTTGCCGTCGGCGACCAGCGGCGCGAAGCGATTCGGCAGCGCCAGGGAAGCGGCCGCGCTGACGACGCACAGCACCGCAAGTGCGACGAATCCGCCATTCGCACCCGCTCGCGAGACGACCCATGCAGTGAGTGCCGCGGCGAGCACGAACTGCGCGAGGGTCTGAACCGTGAGGTAGATGCCCGCCCAGCGCTCCGGCGTCGGCGAGCGCGCGATCATCGCGATCGTGATCCAGACCAACAGGCCGCTCGGCACGCCTGCCAGCGCGCGAATGAGCGTTACGGTCTCGCCGCTCGCCCACAGCGTCGCGACGTTGAGCACGGCCAGCACCAGCGAGCTGACGATGCCAATCGCGCGCAGGCGCTCCGCTTTCCAGCGTGCGCCGGCGTATGCGCTCGCGGCGCCCATCAGCAGGAGCTCGGCTGTCGCCGCATGTCCCAGCTGGGCAGCCGTGATGCGTCCCTCCTGGGCGAGCGTGCCCAGCAGCAGCGGCTGCAGGCCGGCAATCATGACGCCGCAGACGCCGACCAGGAGGATGACGCCGAGCTGGAATGCCGTGGGCCGTGCGCCGATCCATTCGGCGGGTGCGTTCAAAGTGCTCTCTCGAGGCCTCGTTAGTAGTTGTAGCGGGCGTAGACGCCCGCCGTGCGCGGCTGACCGACCGAGAACAGATCGAACCCCAGCCCCTCGATCGGAATGATATCGCTGATGTTCGTTTCGTCGAACAGATTGCGACCCCACAGACCGAATTCGAGGTGCTCGTCCGCCGTCGTCCAGCCGATCCGCGCGTTGACGAACGTGCGCTCGGAGTCCGACAGGCGCTCCACGTTGCGCGTGTCGTAGAAGACCTTGGAGCGGTAGATGGCATCGGTCTGCAGCGCCAGCGAGCCGCCGAACATCGGGATTTCATACCGGATCGCCGCCGTGAGGCTGCTGCGCGGCGAGTTCGGCAGGCGATTGCCGGAGTAGTCCTGGCCGACCGAGCGGAAGTCCTGGTAGGTCGCATCGAGCCACGCGCCGGACAGCGACAGGTCGAGGTGATCGACCGGCGTGATGCTGAACTCCGCTTCCGCTCCGTAAATCCTGGCGTTCGAGGCGTTCGTGAAGTTCTGCACCGTGATCGCGCCGCGCAGGATCAGCGTGTAGACCTGCAGGTCCTGGTAGTCGTAGTAGAACGCCGCGAAGCTGCTGCGCAGGCGGTTTTGCGGCGACTGGATCTTCGCGCCGACTTCGAACGCATCGACCTTCTCGTCGTCGTACGGCGCGAGATCTGCGGGCTCGACCGTTTGGCCGCCGAAGAAGCCGCCGCTCTTGTAGCCGCGGCTGTAGCTGCCGTACACGTTCGCGTCGTCGCTGAAGCGGTACTGCAGGCCGAGCTTGCCGGATACGGAGCTGAAGTCCTTGCTCTCGTCCAGGGCGAAGATCGTGATCGTGTCGAACTCTGCGGTCGAGGCGTACTGGAAGTCCTTGCTGTCTTGCGAGTAGCGCACGCCCACCGTGCCGGTGAGCCGATCGGTGAAGTTGTAGTCGAGCTGGCCGAAGCCCGCCCAGCTCTCGGTCTTCTGCGTGTACGGATAGCCGAACACGCCGACGCTGAACTCGGGCGCGAAGCCGTTCGGATTGTCCGGCGTGACGAAAAACGGTCGGAACACGCGCAGCACGTCGAGGTACGAGTTGGTGTCGAGGTCGTCGTTCGAGTAGTAGAGGCCGGCGACCCAGAACGCCCGGGCGGCTTCGTCCGTCGACTGCAGTCGCAGCTCCTCGCTGAAGACGCTCTGCTTGGCGCGATAGGTCGCTGTGATGACATCGTTCGGGCCCGCGTCCGTGTCCTCGCGGTCGTCGCGATCGGCGTGGTCGTAGCCGGACACCGAGACCAGCTGCATCGCGCCGAGGTCCCAGGTCAGCGTCGCCGATGCGCCGCGCGTCTCGACCTCGTCCTTGCCCTCGAAGTGATAGTCGCCGCGATACAGGTCGCGGCTCGTGTTCGCGTAGCCCGCAACGTCGGTGCACTGGCCCGAGGTGTAGAAGTCCGGCGTGCACAGGCCGTCCGGTCCGGTGGCGGCTGGATCGGAGCCGGGCGCGGGGAACAGCGCGCGGTTGTACGCCCAGATCGAGCCGCCCTGGGTCTTGCCGTAGCGAAATTGCACGAGCGCATCGAAATTCGAGGACGGCGTGAAGCTCAACGAGCCGCGCGCCGCCCAGCGATCGGTGTCGTTGCCGGAATGGCTGGTCAGGCGATTCTTCGAATAGCCGTCGTCGCGAACCACGTTGACGGCGAGCCGTCCGGCCAGCACGTCCTTGGCGAGCGGTCCGCCGACCGCGGCTTCGACGTTCAGCGAATTGAAGCGCCCGGCTTCGACGCTGATGTCGCCTTCGGGCTGCTGGGTCGGTTTGCGCGTGATCACGTTGATCGCGCCGCCGGTCGTGTTGCGGCCGTACAGCGTGCCCTGCGGCCCGCGCAGCACTTCCAGGCGATCGATGTCGAAGAACTGCGCCATCTGCGCCAGCGGCGAGCCGATGTACACGCCGTCGGTGTACAGGCCGACGGCGCTCGCGGTATTCGGATTGAAGTCGTTGAGACCGACGCCGCGGATGAAGATCTTCGGGTTGGCCGCGTTGTCGTCGGTCTTCACCGGCAGGCTCGGCGCGAGCTGGTTCAGATCGGTGACGTCGGTGACGTGGTGATCCTGCAGCGCCTCGCCGGAGAACGCGCTGACCGCGACCGGTACTTCCTGCAGGCTCTGCGCCCGCTTCTGCGCCGTGACGATGATTTCTTCGATCTGCGTCTGCGGTGCCTGCTGCGCCAGCGCGGCGCCGGCGGGAATCAACAGGCCGCACAGCATGCCCAGGACTGATTTCGATTCGCCCATAGCGTCCTCCCCCTGCATTGCGAACGAAAAGCTAGCGATCGCTAGCAAAAGCGTAGCACTCGCTATCTTTTTTGCAAACAGTGCCCGGACGCGAACCGCGGCCTTACGCTGTGCGTTGTAGGCAAGCTGCCGGCATGGAAGGGTTGAGGGATGAAGCGGGTCACGACCGAAGATGCAGAGTTGCGCTGTGAGCACACGCCGCGGCCGGGCGCCCCCGCCCTGCTGCTCCTCAATCCGCTCGGCGCGAGCCTGGAGATCTGGGATGACTCGTTCCCGACGCTGAGCGAGCGCTTCGAAGTCGTGCGCTTCGATGCGCGCGGCCATGGCGAGTCGACGACCGGATCCGCGACCGAGCTGACGATGGAGCAGCTCGCGCGCGACGCACTCGCCGTACTGGACGCGTGCGGCATCGCGCGCGCGCACCTCTGCGGACTTTCGATCGGGGGCATGACGTCGATGCAGATCGCGACGCTGTGGCCCGATCGCGTGCTGAAGATCGCCTTGTGCAGCACTTCGCCGTACATGGCCACAGCGCGCGAAAACTGGAAGACGCGGATGGAGCCGGTCCGCACTCAAGGCGTCGCGCCGCTGATCGACGGCATTCTGCAGCGCTGGCTCACCGCGCCTTACCGCGAGGCGCATCCGGACCAGGTGGAGCGCATCCGCGCAATGCTGCTCACCGTGAAGCCGCAGGGCTACCTTGCCTGCGCCGCCGCCATCCGGGAAATGGATCAGCGCGAATCGATCAAGACGATCACCGCCAAGACGCTGGTCGTCGGCGGCACGCAGGATCCAGGTACGACGCCGGCGGACCACGCTCTCATCGCGGCCTCGATCCCCGGCGCGCAGCTGGTCATGCTCGAAGCCGCTCACCTGCTCCACATCGAGCGCCAACAAGAATTCACGGAAACGCTGTTGCAGTTTCTGGCAGCATAGAAATCGGAAAACAGAAGCACCCGGGAGGTGCGTCGTGTCCGATCTCACTCGAAGAGACTTCGTTGCTGCTGGCGCACTCGTTGCCGGAGCGGTTCTGACCGGGCCCGCCCACGCGGCCGGCGCTGGCGATCGCAAGGCGATCTACAAGGAGATCGAGCGCCGCCATGACGAATCCGTCAAGCGGCTGCAGGAGTGGATCGGCGTCGGCTCGATCGCTGCCGAGAGCAAAGGCATGAAGGAAGGCTGCGACATGATGCGCCGGCTCGCGCTCGATGCCGGCTTCCAGCGCGCCGAGTGCATGCAGACCAAGGGTCATCCGGGCGTGTTCGCCACGCTCGACGCCGGCGCAAAACGCACGCTCGGGTTGTACTTCATGTACGACGTGAAGCAGGTCAACCCGGAGGAATGGTCGTCGCCGCCTTGGGAGGCACGCCTCGTCGACATGCCGGAGCGCGGCAAGGTCGTGATGGGACGCGGCGCCGTGAATCAGAAGGGCCCGCAGGCGGCGTTCCTGGCAGCGTTGCACGCGATTCGCGGCGCCGGCCGCAAGATGCCGGTCAACCTGGTGCTGGTCGCGGAAGGCGAGGAAGAGATCGGCTCGCCGAATTTTCCGCAGATCGTGCACTCGCCTGAAGTAAGCGCGGCGCTGTCGAAGAGCGTCGGCGTGTTCATGCCGGAAGCCGCGCAGGAGTGGGACGGCAGCGTGATCATCACGCTCGGCAACAAGGGCGACATCGAATGCGATCTCATCGCGAGCGGCGCGAAGTGGGGCCGCGGCCCGACCGAGCGCGACGTCCACTCGTCGCTGGCGGCGCGGCTCGATCAGCCGGCATGGCACCTGGTGCAGGCGCTGAACACGCTCGTGACGCCGAACGGCGATCCGGCGATCGATGGCTTCTTCGAGAAAGTGCGCCCGCTCACGGCAGCCGAGCAGGGCATGCTCGATCTCGCGGCGAAACAGCTGAGCGAGCGCGAGATGAAGGAGTCGATCGGCATCAAGACCTGGGCGCGCAATGCCACGTGGCGCCAGGCGCTCGAGGACAGCGTCTCGCGGCCGACGGTCACCATCGAAGGACTCGTCGGCGGCTACACCGGCCCCGGCGGCAAGACGATCCTGCCGCACCGGATGGTCGCGAAGCTCGACATGCGGCTCGTGCCGAACATGACGCCGGAAGACACCGTCGCGAAACTCAAAGCGCATCTTGCCAAGCGCGGCTTCGGCGACATCGAGGTCGTGATCAACGGCGGCATGAATGAAGTCTCGTCGACGTCCGCGGACTCTGAGCTGATCAAGGCCGAGCGCGGGGTGTATCGCCAGTATGGCGTCGAGCCTCTCCTGATGCCGCGCTCCGGCGGCTCCGACCCGGCCTCGGTCTTCACGAGCGAACCGCTCAAGCTCGCAGCAGGCGGCTTCGGCATGGGCTTCGGCGAGCGCGCTCACGCCCCCGACGAGTACTACGTGATCGAGTCGAACAACCCGAAGGTCGCCGGCCTCGACGGCGCCGTGAAGTCGTTCGTCGACTGTTTGTACGCGCTGGCCTAGGGGAAACCGGTGCCGGGAGAAGAAAACAGCGAAAACTGAGCACTGCAGCATTGAGTAGATCCACTCTCGGAAAACTCGACAAACGCAGCACCACGTAGCCGAGGCGCGGGTGCCGGTGCGAGTAGCATCTCTCCCGCTGCTGGCCTCTCTGGCAAGGAATGCCTCGATCTCCTCGCATCCATGCGCATGGCGCGATGTACCACGTGACGCTGCGTGGCAATCATCGTCAGGACATTTTCTTCACAGCAGACGATCGCCGGCTGCTGACGCGCATCGTCAGGGAGATCCTGGTCGACTGCGATGCGCGGTTGCATGCCTACTGCTACATGACGAATCACGTGCATGCGTTGGTCCAGGTAAGCGACACGCCACTGAGCAGGATCATGTTGTTGGTGGCAGGGAGATACGCTCGCGCCGTGCAGGCGCGGCTGCAGACGACCGGACATCTCTTCGAGAAGCGCTATCACGCGCTGATTGTCGATGCCGATGAGTATCTCCTCACGCTGCTTCGATATATCCACCTCAACCCGGTGCGCGCGAAACTGGTTGCGTCGCCTGATCAGTATCCCTGGTCCAGTCACCACGCATACCTCGGGAATCGCCACGAGCCCTGGGTCACCACGACCTTCGCGCTGCGCATGTTCGACGCGGATCGCCGGCGTGCGATCGCCGCCTACGAAGCATTTTTGGGCGCTGCGCCGACGCCCTCGCCGCTTCTCGACCGCAATGAGCAGGACCCGCGCATTCTTGGGAACGATGCGTTCGCCCAGCGGGTTCTCGGTGATCGCTGAAAGGCGCAACCACACAGCGCACTTCAGCAGGTGATCGATGACGCATGCGAACGATTCGATGTGACCGAGGCGGAGCTGCAGTCATCGAGCCGGCTCACCGCTGTTCGGCGCGCTCGCGCGTGGATCGCCGACGAGGCACGACGTGCAGAAATCGCGTCGGTCGCGTCGCTCGCGCGTTACTTCAATCGCAGTGAGTCCAGTATTCGGTATGCGCTCCAGCGCCGCCGTTCAGAGCCGTGACAATCGCAGCGGCGTTTTTGCTGCGCCGCTCAGTTTCCGGCGAATTTCTCTCCCGGCACCAATTTCGCCCCACTCACCGCCAACAATACTGAGTACAGCGACGAGGTCGCGGTGATGTACAGGCGGTTGCGCTTCGGGCCGCCGAAGGTGAGGTTTGCGACACGCTCAGGCAGCAGGATGCGGCCCAGCAGCGTGCCGTCGCGCTCGTGGCAGTGGACCGCTTCGCCGGCGCTGGTCCAGATGCGATCGTTCACGTCGATGCGCAGGCCGTCGTAGACGCCGTCGGCGCACTCGATGAAGACGTCGCCGCCGCTGAGCTCGTCGCCGTGCACATCGAATACGCGCATGATGCCGCGCCCCTTGCCGGAATCGACGATGTACAGGCGTCGTTCGTCGACCGAGAACGCCAGGCCATTCGGCTGCGCGAATCCGTCGGCGACGGCTTTCACGGCACGGCTGTGCGGATCGATGCGATACACGCGGCGGTCGCCGATCTCGCTCGGCGCCGCGAACCCTTCGTAGTTCGAGTCGATGCCGTACGAGGGATCGCTGAACCAGATCGAGTCATCCGACTTCACCACGACGTCGTTCGGACTGTTGAAGCGCTTGCCCTCGAAGCGATCGGCGAGCACGGTGATCGAGCCGTCGTGCTCGGTGCGCACCACGCGGCGCGTGCCCTGCTGGCATGAGACCAGCCGGCCCTGTCGATCGACGGTATTGCCGTTGGTGTAGTCGGCGGGCTGGCGGAAGACGCTCACCGCCTCCGACTGTTCGTCGAAGCGCAGCATGCGGTCGTTCGGAATATCGCTGAACAGCAGCGAGCGCATCGCGGGAAAGTAAACAGGGCCTTCGGTCCAGCGGCAGCCGGTGTGCAGGCGCTCGATGTTCGCGCTGGTGCGGATGCACTGGCGAAAGCGCTCGTCGCGGATCTCGAAATCGCGGACGGCCACGCGGCCTCCTTCACACGTTGAAGCGGAAGTGCATGACATCGCCTTCGTGGACGATGTACTCCTTGCCTTCGAGCCGCAGCTTGCCGACTTCCTTCGCGCCCTGCTCGCCCTTGTTCGCGACGTAGTCGTCGTAGGCGATGACTTCCGCGCGGATGAAGCCCTTCTCGAAATCCGTATGAATCACGCCGGCGGCTTGCGGCGCGGTCGCGCCGATCCGCACTGTCCAGGCGCGCACTTCCTTCGGCCCCGCAGTGAAGTAAGTCTGCAGACCGAGCAGCCTGTAGCCGGCGCGGATCACGCGATTCAAACCCGGCTCTTCGAGACCGAGCTCCTTCAGGAAGTCCCCGCGATCGGCTTCGTCGAGTTGCGAAATCTCGGCTTCGATCGCCGCGCACACCGCGACGACTTCGGAGTTCTCCTCGACCGCGCGCTGGCGCACGGCATCGAGATGCGGGTTGTTCTTGAAACCGCCTTCGGCGACGTTCGCAACGTACATCGCCGGCTTGAGCGTGATCAGGTGCAGCTCCTGCAACAGGCGCCGCTCCTCGGGATCCTTGATCAGCGAGCGCGCCGGCTTACCCGAGTCGAGATGCTCGCGCAGCTTCTTCAGCACGTCGCGCTGACGGATCGCATCCTTGTCGCCCGCCTTGGCGGCTTTCTCGGCGCGCTGCAGGCCGCGTTCGACCGTATCGAGATCGGCGAGCGCCAGCTCGGTGTTGATGACTTCGATGTCGTCGAGCGGCTTGATGCGGCCGGCGACGTGCACGATGTCGTCGTCCTCGAAACAGCGCACGACGTGCGCGATCGCATCCGTCTCGCGAATGTGCGAGAGGAACTGGTTGCCCAGTCCCTCGCCCTTGGAAGCGCCGGCGACGAGGCCGGCGATGTCCACGAACTCGACGGTCGCCGGCAGGATCTTCGCCGGATTGACGATGCCCGCGAGCACGTCGAGGCGCACGTCGGGAACCGGGACGACGCCGACGTTCGGATCGATCGTGCAGAACGGATAGTTCTCCGCCGCGATCTGCGCGCGCGTCAGCGCATTGAAGAGCGTCGACTTGCCGACGTTCGGCAGACCGACGATGCCGCACTTGATGCCCATGGTTGCGAACTATTTCCCGTGCAGAGCGTTCATGGCGCGCTCGGCGCCTTGCTCGAGGAACACCTGCAGCGCCGGAATCGCCTCGCTGACGGATTCCAGCAGGCGCGCCTCTTCTTCCTTCGGCGCGCGCCGCAGAACGTAGTCGATGACCTCGGACTTGTCGCCCGGATGCCCGATGCCGAGCCGCAGGCGCCAGAAATCCTGGCCGATATGCGTGATGGTGTCGCGCAGGCCGTTGTGGCCGCCGGCGCCGCCGCCGAGCTTGAAGCGCACTTCGCCCACCGGCAGGTCGAGCTCATCGTGCACGACCAGCACTTCGCTCGCCGGCACCTTCAGATAGTCGAACAGCGCGCGGATCGCCAGGCCGCTGCGATTCATGTACGTCATCGGCTTGAGCAACGTCACTTCGCCGCCCGACAGCTGCGTACGACAGATCTCGCCCTGGAACTTCGTGTGACTGCGGAAGCGCGCGCCCGCCTTTGCCGCAAGCGCGTCCACGAACCAGAAGCCGGCGTTGTGACGCGTGAGCAGATGCTCGGGTCCCGGGTTGCCGAGACCGACGATGATCTTGAGAGGCGTGCCGGCCATAGCAGTACGAAGCGGGCCAATGCGAAACAGGTCCGCGCCGCCCCCGGTGAGACCAGGGGCGGGCGGACATGCCAGCAGTGGTTACTTCTTGCCGCCTTCCTTCTTCGGCGCAGCCGCAGCCGGAGCAGCGGCCTTGCCGCCAGCAGCAGGCTTGCCGTCTGCCGCCTTGGCATCGGCAGCCGCGGCGGGAGCACCCGCAGCCGGAGCAGCAGCACCCGCGGCAGGCGTCGCGCCTGCAACGGCAGCAGCTTCGGCCGGCGCAGCTTCCACTTCCTCGGCGCGCGGATGATGGATCGACACGACCGGCTCGTCGCGGCCATGCGCGAGGTCCACGAGCTGCACGCCCGCGGGCAGCACGATGTCCGACAGGCGCTTGATGTCGTTGATCTCCATCTGCGACAGATCGATCTCGAGGAATTCCGGCAGGTCCTTCGGCAGGCACATGACCTGCACCAGGTTCAGCAGGTGCGACACCACGCCGCCCTGCGTCTTCACGCCGGGTGCAGCCGCGCCGCCCTTGAAGTGCAGCGGAATCTGCATGCGGATCTGCTCGTTCTCGAGCACGCGCTGCAGGTCCATGTGCAGGATCTGGTTCTTCGCCGGGTGGCGCTGCACGTCCTTGACGATCGCGGCCTGCGACTCGCCGCTGATCTTGAGCTGCAGGATCGTCGAGAAGAAACGCTCGTTCACCAGCAAGGTCAGCAGGTTCTGGTGGTCGAGCAGGATCTGGCGCGGCTCGTTGTGCCCGCCATAGAGGATCGCCGGTACTTTCCCGGATCGGCGCAGGCGGCGGCTCGCACCCTTCCCCTGCACGCCGTCACGCGGATCGGCGACCAGTTCAAAAGAGGTCTTCATGTCTAATCTCCGTCAGTCGAACAACAACGCCGATGGCGACCGCGACCAGTTCGCTCCCGGCGTACCCAATCAATCGATACTCAATCAATGTAGAGGGAGCTCACGCTCTCCTCGTCCCGGATGCGACGCATCGTCTCGGCCAACAGGCCCGCGACCGTCAGCTGCCGGATCTTCGGGCACTGCTTCGCCGCCTCGCGCAGCGGAATCGTGTCCGTCACGACCAGCTCGTCCAGGTCCGACTTCGAGATGCGCTCGATCGCCGGCCCCGACAGTACTGGGTGCGTGATGTATGCCAGCACCTTCTTCGCGCCCGCGCCCTTCAGCGCCGTCGCCGCGTGACACAGCGTGCCCGCGGTATCGACCAGGTCGTCGATCAGCACGCACGTCTTGCCTTCGACCTCGCCGATGATGTTCATCACCTCGGACTCGTTCGCGCGCGGGCGCCGCTTGTCGATGATCGCCAGCTCGGCGTCATCGAGACGCTTCGCGAGCGCTCGTGCGCGCACCACGCCGCCGACGTCCGGCGACACGACCATCAGGTCGGGATACTTCTGCTTCCACACGTCGCCGAGCAGCACCGGCGAGGCGTACACGTTGTCCACCGGGATGTCGAAAAATCCCTGGATCTGGTCAGCGTGCAGATCGACCGTCAGTACGCGATCCACACCCGAGCCGGCAATCATGTTGGCCACGACCTTCGCCGTGATCGGCACGCGCGTCGCGCGCGGGCGCCGATCCTGGCGCGCGTAGCCGAAGTACGGGATCACCGCGGTGATCCGCGCGGACGACGCGCGCTTGCACGCGTCCGCCATCACGATCAGCTCCATCAGGTGATCGTTCGCCGGCGGCGACGTCGGCTGCACCAGGAACACGTCGCGGCCGCGCACGTTTTCCAGCAGCTCGACGGTCGTCTCGCCGTCGCTGAAGCGGCCGACGCTCGAACGGCCGAGCGGCACCATCAGGTGACGCGCGATGTCCTGCGCGAGCTGCGGGTTGGCAGTCCCCGTGAACACGGCCATGGTCGAACGATCCATTCAAGTCCTCGGCTTTCGGGCCTCGTCTCACGGCGTCGTCGTGGCTGGGGCGGAAGGATTCGAACCTCCGAATGGCGGGATCAAAACCCGCTGCCTTACCACTTGGCGACGCCCCACTATCGATCGGTGACCCGGGACAGCAACGGCGAGCGATTCAGCCCGCGCGCTACGTACCCGCTCCAGCGCGCCGGCAAGCGCGCCCGTACAGCCTGCGCAGCGTGCTCGTCGGGCAGAGCCACGAACACACAGGCGCCGGTTCCGGTCAGTCTTGCCTCACCAAATTCCTGAAGCCAATCAAGGGCTTCAGCGATCTCAGGATAGCGGCCACGCACGCACGACTCGCAGTCGTTGCGCCCGCCCGCGGCGAGAAAGCCGCGTATTGTCGTGACGGGTGAATTACGTGTCAATTCAGGGGCCTGAAAGATGTCCGCCGTGCTCACCGCGGCCTGCGGTTTGACCACCAGGAAGTGGCTCTCGGGAAAGTCGTACGGGGTCAGCTGCTCGCCAACGCCTTCGGCCCATGCAGCCGTGCCGCGGACGAAGAACGGAACGTCCGCACCGAGCGTCAACCCGATGCGCGCCAACTCGTCGACAGGCAAACGCAGCCGCCAGATCTGATTCAGCGCGACGAGGACGGTCGCCGCGTCCGAGCTGCCGCCGCCGAGACCTGCCTGCACCGGAATGCGCTTCGTGAGATCGATGCCGACGCCGGGCACATCGCGACCTTTCGCAAGCGCGCGCGCCGCCTTCATCACGAGGTCCGACTCGGCGGGAATTTCCGCCGGACCGGTCGTGCGCTCGATCGTGCCGGCCGGCCGCTCGTGAAAGCGCAGCTCGTCGCACAGGTCGATGAATTGCATCGCCGACTGCAGCAGGTGATAGCCGTCAGCGCGGCGGCCGACGATGTGCAGGCAGAGATTGAGTTTCGCCGGCGCGGGCCAGGCGGGAGCGTTCATTGGCCGAGCTGCCACCGATCGACGACGATGCGCACGCGCGCTTCGCCATTGCTCGCGCTCAGCTTCACCGGCACGCGCGCGCCCGGCTCGGTCGAGTAACGCTGATAGTCGATGCGCCAGCCGCCCTGCTCCAGCGTCACGACGCCGTCGGCGCCTGGCTCGTGCCACTGGTGCTCGCCCGGCGCTGCGAGCCCGAGGATCCAGTAGCGCAGATTTCCCGCTGGCACCGGCGCGCCGAGCCGCGCTTCGAGCTCGTTCCACGCAGCCGCGGATTCGAGCTTGCGGCCGTCAGCGGTTTCGAGCTTCAGCTGCGGGCTCGAAGGATCGCCCTGCAATTCCAGCCGCACGCTGCCGACTCCGACCGGTCCGCGAATCTGCACTTGCGTGCGATCGCCGCGCTGCTGCCAGTCGAAAGAGCCAGAGCCGCCGTTCTCCGGTCCCGACACGCCGAGACGCCCGCGCGCCTGCCAGCGCTCGAGATGCTCGAGGTCGATGTTCGCGGGGACGCCGCTGGGCCGCGGCGCGGTCGCGCAACCGGCGATGAAGACGACGAGGACGAACAGGAATTGCCGCTGCATGGCAGGGCCTGGTCACTTGAGCTTCTGCAGGCTCTGCTTCAGCTTGTCGTTGTCGGGATAGCGCTCGCTCGCCTTGCTCAGCACGTCGCGAGCTTCGTCCTTGCGGTTCAGCGCCTGCAGCACTTCGCCGAGATGCAGGTCGACTTCCGGATCGTTGATGCGGCGCTTGGCGTGCTCGAGATACTTGAGCGCGTCGTCGTTGCGACCGAGCCGATGCAGCGCCCAGCCCATGCTGTCCAGCACTGCGCCGCTGTCGGGCGTCTGCGTCAACGCCTCTTCGATCAGCTTCAATCCCTCTTTGGACTGGCGCGTGCGATCGACGAGTATGTAGCCGAGCGCGTTGGTGGCGGCCGGATCGCCCGGACGCTCCGTGACGAGCTTGCGCAGATCGGCGACCGAGTCGTTCACCTTGTCCGAGCTTTCGAGCTGGAACACGCGCGCGAAGCGCAGCTCCGCCGAGTCGGGATATTCCTTGAGCGCGGTGTCGAACAGCGCCAGCGCGCCGTTGGTTTCGCCGCTTGCCGCTATCAGATTGGCGCGCGCGAGGATCGCATCGATGCGGTACTGCGAGCGCGTGGCAGAGAAATCCTCGAGATGCTTCAGCCCTGCATCGAGCCCCTGCTGCTTCGCCTTGATGCGCGCGGCGCGCGTCTGCGCCGCCATCGCAAATTCGCCGCCGCTGACGCGGCCGTAGTACTGCAACGCGTCGTCCCACGCTTCGCGCGACTCGGCAATCGCGCCGAGATAGAACAGCGACTCGTAGACGAAGCGGCCGTTCTGCATGAGGTTGGTGTAACGCTGCGCGGCGGCGTCGCGATTGCCGAGCTGGAAATCGATGTCGGCGAGCGCGCGCTCCGCAACCGGTCCGGTGGATTCGGCCGAGGCCAGAGCCTCCAGATCCTTGCGGCCCTCTGCTTCCTTACCCGCCTGCATCAACATCAGCGCGTATTCGAGGCGATATGAATCCTGCGGATCCTGCTCGACGACCTTGCGCGCCGTTTCCAGCGCCGCGTCGTGATCGCCCATCAGCATCTGCACGCGCGCCAGCAACAGACCCGCCGGCGACCAGTAAGGTCCGAGCTCCCGGGCCTTCTGCGCATGCGTGAGCGCGAGCGCGAAGTTGTCCGACTGCACCGCTGCCTGCGCCAGCGCGTAGTGCGCCTCGGTGAGATTCGGATATTTCTCGACCAGTTTCTGCAGCAGGGCCGTCGCGCCCGGCGCCGGCGCCTCATCGGAGATCTGCGGCAGCAGCTGCAGGAAACCCGCCTGCGGATTGATGAACGCCGTCTCGAGCAGGATGCCGAGGTGCTCGGCCGCCATGTCGAGCTCATATAAATGAAGCGCTCCGAACGCAGCGAAGCGATGCGCCGTCTCGCTCGTCTGGTTCAGCTGCAACCAGCGGTTGGCGGCTTCGATGACCAGCGTCCATTGCTGATGTTCGAAGGCCACGCGTGCTGCTTGCTCGCACAACTGCTCGTCGGAAGCGGCGGTCGCGGCTTTGACATAGGCCATCGCGGCCTCGCGATATTGCCCGCGCTGCAGGGCCACTTCCGCACCCAGCACGAGCGCATTCGGGTCGCTCGGCAGCGTCTGGCCCGATGGGGGCGTCGCCTGCTCCGCGGGCTTGCCTGTCGTCGCGCACGCGGCCGTCAGTAACGTGACTACCAGCAGCGCGGCCGGGCCGGCGAAGTTGAGATTGGGTCGCATCATCGTCGCGCGACTATAACAGCTTGCCGCCGCTGGCCGCTTCCCGGAGAATCGCAGCCGCTTGAGACCTGTCACCGGCATGACACTCCTCGTCATCGGAATCAATCACCGCACCGCGCCGGTCGAAATCCGCGAGAAAGTCGTATTTGCCGGCGACGAGCTGCCCGAAGCGCTGCAGGAGCTCAGCAGCGTCGTCGGCGTGCGCGAATCGCTCATCGTCTCCACCTGCAACCGGACGGAGCTGTACTGCTTCAGCGACGGCGAGGAGCAACCGCTGGTTGCGTGGCTCAGCGGCTGGCATGACCTGACGGCCCACAACCTGGATATCTCGGGAAGCCTGTATCGGCTGAGCGGCACGCCGGCAGTCCAGCACGTCTTCAGCGTCGCATGCGGGCTGGACTCGCTGGTCATCGGCGAGCCGCAGATCCTCGGCCAGCTCAAGACCGCATATCGCGCGGCGCAGGATCAGCGGGTCACGGGCCCGAACCTGAACCGTCTGATGCAGACGGCGTTCTCGGTCGCGAAGCGCGTGCGCACGCAGACGCAGATCGGTGCCAATGCGGTATCGGTCGCCTCTGCCGCGGTTTCGCTGGCGCGCAAGATCTTCGAGAACTTCGCGGATCACACGGCGTTGCTCGTCGGCGCGGGCGAGACCATCGCGCTCGCCGCACGACATTTGCGTGCGCATGGACTGCGACGAATGATCGTCGCGAATCGCAGCATCGACCGCGCGCAGGAACTGGCGCAGGAGTTCGAAGGCTCCGCGATCGGCATCGAAGCGCTGGCGACGCACCTGCCGGAAGCGGATATCGTGATCAGCTCGACAGCGAGCCCGACACCGGTGATCACTTACGACGCCGTGCGCGCCGCGTTGCGCGCCCGGCGCCGCAAGCCGATCTTCATGGTCGACATCGCGGTGCCGCGCGACATCGAGCCCGAGGTCGCGAAGCTCGAGGACATTTACCTGTTCACGATCGACGACCTGCAGAGCGTCGTGAACGAGAATCTCGCGTCGCGCCGCGAAGCTGCGCACGACGCGAACGACATGCTGGCGCTGGAGATCGCGCAGTTCGAGCAGCAATTGAAGACGCTCGACGCCGTCCCCACGATCCGGCAATTGCGCGACGAGGCCGAAGCCGTGCGCGCGCACACGGTGGAGCAAGCGCGCCGCATGCTCGCCGCGGGGCGCGATCCGCGCGAGGTCATCGATTTCCTGGCGGCGACGCTCACGAACCGCCTGCTGCACGGGCCCAGCCAGCGGCTGCGCGAAGCCGCGGAGCGCGGCGAGAGCGAAGTGCTGGAGGCCGCGCGTGCCCTGCTGGTCCCGGACAAGGCTGAATGAAAGATTCGATTCGCAGAAAACTGGAGAAGCTCGCCGAGCGGCACGAGGAAGTGAGCCACCTGCTCGCCGATCCTGGCGTGATCGCGGACACCAACAAGTTTCGCGAGCTCTCGATGGAGTATTCGCGCCTCGACCCGGTCGTGGCGCGCTATCGCGCTTACCTGGAGCTGCTGAGCGAGCGCGCTGCCGCGCAGGAAATGGCCGAAGGCGCGGACAGCGAGCTGCGCGAGCTCGGTCGCGAAGAGCTGGCGAGTCTCGTCGCGCGATTGGAGCGCGAAGAGGAGGAGCTGGCCAAGCTGCTGCTGCCGAAAGACGCGCGCGACGACAGCAACATCTATCTCGAAGTGCGCGCCGGCACCGGTGGCGACGAAGCCGCGATCTTCGCGGGCGACCTGTTCCGCATGTATTCGCGCTACGCCGATGAGCGGGGCTGGGGCGTCGAAGTGTTGTCGGAAAGTCCCGGCGAGCACGGCGGCTACAAGGAAATCATCAGTCGTGTCGTCGGCAGAGGCGCGTTCTCGCATTTCAAGTTCGAGTCCGGAACGCATCGCGTGCAGCGCGTGCCCGCTACCGAGGCGCAGGGCCGCATTCACACATCGGCCGTCACGGTCGCGATCCTGCCGGAGCAGGACGAGATCGAAGCAGTCGAGCTCAATCCTGCCGAGCTGCGCATCGACACGTTTCGCGCGTCCGGCGCCGGCGGTCAGCACGTGAACAAGACGGACTCCGCGATCCGCATCACGCACTTGCCGACGGGAATCGTCGTCGAATGCCAGGACGAGCGCTCGCAACACAAGAACCGCTCGCGCGCGATGTCGTTGCTGAAGGCGCGGCTCATGGCCGCGGAGCGCGAGCGTCGTGACAAGGCCGAAGCGCAATCGCGCAAGCTCCAGGTGGGATCGGGCGATCGCTCGGAGCGCATTCGCACCTACAACTTCCCGCAGGGCCGCGTCACCGACCACCGCATCAACCTCACGCTCTACAAGCTTGCGGACGTCATGAACGGACGCCTCGGCGAGCTGATCGGCCCGCTGCAGCAGGAATACCAGGCAGAAGAACTGGCGCGGATAACAGAGTGATTCTGTTAAGAATCCACCCCACATGATATCTTTATGATATCGTCATGGCGTCACCTGGGAGAACGCTATGAACAAGGCCATTCAAGAACGCGAGGTCACCACCCTGCCCGGCATGCTGATGTTCGTGCTGCTGCTGTTGTTTACGGCAGCTGCCGGCTGGTGGGTGCTGCTGTCCATCAAGAACCTGATGAATCCGATCCTGCCGATCGCAGTGCTCGTCTTCGTCCTGTTCCTGTGGGGCGGCTTCTTCATCGTGCAGCCGAACCAGGCGGCGGTGCTGCAGTTCTTCGGCAAGTTCGTCGGCGTCGAGCGCCACAACGGCCTGCGCTGGGCGAATCCGCTGTACTCGAAGAAGAGCGTGACGCTGCGCGTGCGCAACTTCGAGTCGAGCAAGCTCAAGGTCAACGATCTGGAAGGCTCGCCGATCGAGATTGCGGCGGTCGTCGTATGGCAGGTGCACGACTCTGCGGAAGCGGTCTTCAACGTCGACAGCTACGAAGACTTCGTGCACGTCCAGAGCGAGGCGGCGCTGCGGCAGATGGCGACCAGCTATCCGTACGATCTGCACGAGGAGCACAAGGTCGCGTTGCGCTCGCACTCGCGCGAGATCAACGATCACCTGAAACGCGAAATCCAGGAGCGACTGGAGCGTGCGGGTGTGACAGTGCTCGAAGCCCGCGTCAGCCATCTCGCCTACGCACCTGAGATCGCGCAGGCGATGCTGCAACGTCAGCAGGCCGCGGCGATCATCGCCGCACGCACGCGCATCGTCGAAGGCGCAGTCACGATCGTGCACATGGCGCTCGACCGGCTCGCGGAGAAAGGCGTCGTGCAGCTCGACGAAGAGCGCAAGGCCGCGATGGTCTCGAACCTGCTGGTGGTGTTGTGCGGCGAACGCGGTGCGCAACCGGTCGTCAACACCGGCACGCTGTACAGCGGCTGAGCGTGCCGTTTGGCTGATAAAAAGGCCTATCCGCTGCGCATCAGCAGCGACGTCCTGGATGCCCTGCAACGCTGGGCCGAGGACGAGCTGCGCAGCTTGAACGCGCAGATCGAATACGTGCTGCGCGAAGCGCTGCGGAAGAACGGGCGGATGAAGGATGGAGCGGAAGAGAAAGCGAAGAAAGAGTCAGGCTAAAGCCGCCTGCAAATCCGCCACCAGGTCCCCGACATCCTCGATCCCCACCGACAACCGGATCAGCGCGTCATCGATCCCGAGCGCCTTGCGCTGCTCTGCCGGCACCGACGCGTGCGTCATCAAGCCCGGGTGATCCACCAGGCTCTCCACGCCGCCGAGGCTCTCGGCGAGCGTGAAGATGCGACAACGCTCGAGCACACGCCGTGCTTCATCCAGCCCACCCTTCACCGCGAAGCTCACGATGCCGCTGAAGCCGTTCTTCATCTGCCGCTTCGCGAGGTCGTGTTGCGCGTGACTCGGCAAACCGGGATAGAAGACGTGCGCGACGCGCGAATGTTTCTCCAGCCAGCCTGCGATGTGCAGGCCGCTCTCGCTCGCCTGGCGCATGCGAAGCGCGAGCGTCTTCAGACCGCGCAGCGCGAGGAAGCTGTCGAACGGGCCAGCGATTGCACCGACCGCGTTCTGCAGGAACCCGATCTTCTCGGCGAGCGCTGCGTTCGACGTGACAGCGACTCCGCCCACCATGTCCGAATGACCGTTCAGATACTTGGTCGCCGAGTGCATCACGATGTCGGCGCCGAGCTCCAGCGGCCGCTGGATCCACGGACTCGCGAACGTATTGTCGACGACCGTGAGGATGCCGCGCTGGCGCGCGAACTCCGCGACCTGCGCAATGTCGACCAGCCGCAGCGTCGGATTGGTCGGCGTCTCGATCCAGATCATGCGCGTCTGCGGCCGCACCGCTTTCACGAGATTCTCGTGCTGCGTCAGGTCGACGAAGCTGATGTCGAGATTCGCAGAGCGGCGGCGCACGCGCTCGAACACGCGGAACGTGCCGCCGTACAGATCGTTCATTGCGACGATATGGCTGCCGGAATCGATCAGCTCGAGCAGCGTGCTGGTCGTCGCCATGCCCGATGCGAACGCGAAGCCATGCGTGCCGCTCTCGAGGTCGGCAATGCAGCGCTCGTACGCGCCGCGAGTCGGATTGGCGGTGCGGGCATAGTCGTAGCCCTTGTGCACGCCCGGGCTCGACTGCGCATACGTCGAGGTTGCGTAGATCGGCGGCATCACCGCGCCGGTCGAAGGATCGGGCGCCTGGCCACCGTGAATGCAGCGAGTCGCAAACTGGAGCGATTGCTTGGAATCCATGTTCAAACCTGCCGGCGAAGATAATTCAGAACGTCCGAGCGCGTGACCAGGCCCTGGAATTTGTCGCCGTCCATGACAGCGGCCGAGGAACAGACTTCGAGCATTGCGACCAGATTGTTGATGGACAGCGTCTTGTCCACGCGCAGCATCGTCGAAGTCATGGCGTTGCGCACCGGCTCCTTGAAGCGCTCGGGACGGCCGAACGCGAAACGCAGGATGTCGTCCTCGGTGATGACGCCGATCAGCTGGTCGTCTTCCATCACCGGCAATTGCGAGAAGCCGGCGTTGCGCAAGCGGTTGTGTGCAGTGGTCAACACGTCGTTAGGCCCGACTGTGATCGTCGCGCGCTCGCCGTGCGGCCGGCCGACCAGATCGCGCAGGTCGCCATAGTGCTCACGCTCGATGAAGCCCTGATCCTCCATCCAGAAATCGTTGTAGAGCTTCGACAGGTAGCGCGCGCCCGTGTCGCACGCGAGCGTGACCACGCGCTTCGGCGTTTTCTGCTCGCGGCAATAACGCAGCGCGCCGGCGAGCAGTGTGCCCGTCGACGAACCGGCGAGGATCGCTTCCTTTTGCAGCAGCTCGCGCGCTGTCTGAAACGATTCGGCATCCGAAATGCTGTACGCGCGTTTGGTCAGCGAGAAATCGCAGATGGTCGGAATGAAATCCTCGCCGATGCCTTCGACGAGCCACGAGCCCTTCTGCGTCATCTTGCCGGTGGCGATGTACTCCGCGAGGATCGAGCCCTGCGGATCGGCCAGCACCAGCTCCACGTGCGGCGCGTGTTTCTTGAAGAACGCGGCGAGCCCGCCGATCGTGCCGCTCGAGCCGACGCCGAGCACGATCGCATCGAGCTTCTTCGACATCTGCTCCCAGATCTCCGGCGCCGTGTTCTCCTCATGCGCCTTGGGATTGTCGGGATTGCCGAACTGGTTGATGAAGTACGCGCCGGTGCGCTGCGCGATCGCGGCGCCGAGATCCTGGTAGTACTCCGGATGGCCCTTCGCGACGTCGGAGCGCGTCAGCACCACTTCCGCGCCCATCGCGCGCAGGTTGAAGATCTTCTCCTGACTCATCTTGTCCGGCAGCACCAGGATCAGTCGATAGCCCTTCTGCGCGGCGACCAGCGCCAGGCCGAGGCCGGTGTTGCCGGCGGTCGCCTCGACGATCGTGCCGCCGGGCTTGAGATCGCCGCGCTTTTCCGCCTGCTCGATCATCGACAGGCCGATGCGATCCTTGATCGAGCCGCCCGGATTCATGTATTCGAGCTTCAGAAACAGCTCGCACGGTCCGGCGTCGAACCGGTGGAGCTGCAGCATCGGCGTCTTGCCGATCATTTCGATAGCGTTCTGGTAGACGCGCATGTGAGTCGCCGGAATGCGATTCCGACCTACAATGAATTGAAGATGAGCGATTGTACGTGACTCAGACCATCTCCGACGCGCTGCATACCGCCACGCTCCTGCTGGAGCGCTCGTCGGCGTCCGCGCGTCTCGACGCCGAGCTGCTGCTCGAATACGTAACAGGGTTGTCGCGCACGGATTTTCGCGCGGCGCCGGAGCGCGCGCTGCCCGCCGCGGCCGGCTGGTCGTTTCAGCAATTGATCAGGCGTCGCCTACAGGGTGAGCCGGTTGCATACATACGCGGACAGCAGGAGTTCTGGTCGCTGCTGCTCGAAGTGACGCCGGCAGTGCTGATCCCGCGACCGGAGACCGAGCTGGTGGTCGAGCGCGCGCTGGCCCAGCTGCGTCCGGACGCGACGGACGTGGCGGATCTCGGCACTGGCAGTGGCGCGATCGCACTGGCCATTGCCAGCGAACGCCCGTCGCTGCAGGTCACGGGCGTGGACATGTCCGCGGATGCGCTGGAGATCGCGATGCGCAATGCGGCGCGGCTGCAGATCCGCAATGTTCGCTACGAGCGCGGCAGCTGGTTCGCGCCGCTGGCAGGCCGTCGCTTCGACGTCGTTGCATCGAATCCGCCCTACGTCGCGCGCGGCGACGCTGACCTCGCCGCGGGCGTCGGCCGTTTCGAGCCCGAAGTCGCGCTGATTTCCGGGCCGACCGGGCTGGAGGCGATCGAGCAGATCGTGGCGCAGGCGGCCGGGCATCTGAAACCGGGCGGCTGGCTCATCCTGGAACACGGCTGGACCCAGGCGGCCGCGGTGCGCGACCGACTTGTGCGCAGCGGCTTCGCTCACGTACGCTCGCACGCCGATTTGGCAGGGCATGAACGCGTGACGGAGGGCTGCATCCCATGATCGAATTCAAGACGTCCAAAGGTTCCTTCACGGTGCAGCTGTTCGACAAGCAGGCGCCGGTGTCGGTCGAGAATTTCCAGAAGTACGTCGACGAAGGTTTCTTCGACGGCACGATCTTCCACCGCGTGATCCCCGGCTTCATGATCCAGGGCGGCGGTCTGACCGCGGACATGCAGAACAAGAAAGGTCACGCGCCGATCAAGAACGAGGCGACCAACGGCCTGAAGAACAAGCGCGGCACGCTGGCCATGGCCCGCACCAACGACATCAACAGCGCCACCTCGCAGTTCTTCATCAACCTGGTCGACAACGACTTCCTCGACAACAAACCCGGCAACTACGGCTATGCCGTGTTCGGCCGCATCGACTCGGGCCTGGACGTGGTGGATGCGATCGCGGGCGTGAAGACCGGTAACAAGGGCGGCCACGAGAACGTGCCGACCGAGACCGTGGTCATCGAGTCGGCACGCCGGGTGACCTGATCCGCACGTGAGTTTCGTCCGGCGCGCACTGCGCTTCCTCGGCTGGGCGCTCCTCGCCTGGATCGTGTTGAGCGTCGGCACCGTGCTCGCATTTCGCTGGATCGATCCGCCGACGTCCGCTTTCATGATTCGCGAGCGCTTCGTCGCACCGGGGAGCGGTGCGAAGGCATACAAGGTCCGGCAGCAGTGGGTCGATTGGGCGAACGTGTCGCCGCAGGTCAAGGTGGCGGTGATCGCCGCGGAAGATCAGAACTTTCCCGCGCACTACGGTTTCGATCTGAAGTCGATCAACGATGCACTCGCCGAGCGCGAGCGTGGCCGCCGCGTGCGCGGCGCGAGCACGATCTCGCAGCAGGTCGCGAAGAACCTGTTCCTGTGGCCGGACCAGTCGTGGCTGCGCAAAGGCCTCGAAGCGTATTTCACGGTGCTGATCGAGACGCTGTGGCCGAAGCAGCGCATTCTCGAGGTGTATCTCAACGTCGCGGAGTTCGGCCGCGGCGTCTTCGGCGTCGGCGCCGCGGCCGACGTGTATTTCCACAAGCCCGCCGCACGCCTGAACGCGTACGACGCAGCGTTGCTCGCCGCTGTTTTGCCGAGCCCGAAACGCATGCGCGTGAATGCGCCGTCGGGCTACGTTCGCTCGCGTCAACAGTGGATTCTGGGTCAGATGCGCGGCCTCGGCGGCACCGCGCTGCTCAACGAGCTGTGACTACGCTCTCATGATCCTCTGATCGATCGCGCCGAACACGCTGCGCCCCGCCGCGTCCAGCATCTCGATCCGCACGCGATCGCCGAACCTGAGGAACGGCGTGCTCGGCTTGCCCTGCTCGATCTGCTCCAGCGTGCGGCGCTCGGCGAGGCACGCGGAGCCGCGGCTGCGGTCGTAGTTGGAGATCGTGCCCGAACCGACGATCGTTCCGGCGCGCGCGTTGCGCGTTTTCGTGATGTGCGAGATCAGTCGCGGAAAATCGAACGTCATGTCGATACCCGCCTCCGGTTTGCCGAACGGCTGGCCGTTGATCTCCACCGTCAAAGGCAGATTGATCTTGCCGCCGTCCCACGCGTCGCCGAGCTCGTCGGGCGTCACGGCGACAGGCGAGAATGCCGTCGCGGGCTTCGACTGGTAGAAGCCGAATCCTTTCGCGAGCTCTCCCGGAATCAGGTTGCGCAGCGACCAGTCGTTCACGAGCATCAGCAACTTGATGTGCTGGCGAGCCTGATCCGGGCTCGTTCCCATCGGCACGTCGTCGGTGACTACGGCGACTTCGCCTTCCAGATCGATGCCGAACTCCTCGCTCGCGACCGGAACATCCTCGTTCGCCGCGAGGAAATCGTCCGAGCCGCCCTGGTAGACGAGCGGATCGGTCCAGAAGCTCGCGGGCATCTCCGCGCCGCGCGCCTTGCGCACGAGCTCGACGTGATTCACGTACGCGGAGCCGTCGACCCATTGATAAGCACGCGGCAATGGCGCCATCACGCGATCGATACGGAACGGAGCAGACGTGACCGCGCCCTTCTCCAGCGACTCGGCCGCGTCGCGCAGCAGCGGCACGCATCGCGACCAGTTGTCGAGCGCCTCCTGCAACGAACTGGCGATATGCGACACCGGCAGCGCCCGCGTCAGGCCGCGATTCACGATGACCAGCTGGCCATCGCGCGAGCTGTTGCGCACCGTCGCGAGCTTCATTTCTCTTTCCAGCTGTCCACGTAGCCGGCCCACTCGACGCCTTGCGCGGCAGGCGTGATTTCCAGCGCATCGCGCGCATCGACCATCACGGCATATTCGTCGGTGGCGGGCTTCGCTTGCACGAGCATGTTCTTCAGCGCCTTCGGATGCGGGCCGTGCGTAAAGCCGCACGGGTGCAGGGTCATCATGCCCGGAGCGATGTTGTCGCGCGAGAAGAAGTTGCCGGCGTGATAGAAAATGACTTCGTCGTAGTCGTCGTTGTTGTGAAAGAACGGCACCTTGAGCGCGCCCGGATCGGTCTCGAACGGCCGCGGCACGAACGTGCAGACCACGAAGCGATTGGCGACGAAAGTCGTGTGCACCGAAGGGGGCAGATGGTAGCGATGGCTCGCGACCGGCCGGATGTGCTTCACGTTGATGCGCACCACCGACAGATCGCCGTGCCAGCCCGTCGCATCGAGCGGATTGAACGGATACGTGACGACGGAGATCGCGTTGTTGCGCTTCACCCGAACCTGCCAGGCGCGATCGTCGCTCTGCTGTGCGACGAACGCCGCATCCATCTTCGGCACGTCCAGCATCGCCGGATCGAAGATCGCGTGATTGCCGAGCATGCCCTTGTCCGGCAGCGAGTAGCTGGAATTGGTCGCCTCGATGAGCAGCGCTGCGAGCGGTTGCTTCGTCTCGATGCGCCACATCGTGCCGCGCGGAATGACGACGTAGTCGCCTGCGGCCAGCGTGAGATGACCGTAGTCGCAGTGGAGCTCACCCGCGCCCTGGTGCAGAAACAGCAGATCGTCGCCGTCTGCGTTGCGCACGAGATGATCCATCGAAGACGCTGCCTGCCAGAAACGCATGCGCACGTTCGCATTGCGCAGCACGTCCGCCGCCTGCCACGGCGAGCTTTGCTCGCGCGCCAGCTTGTTCAGGTCGAACGCGTGCGGCCGCAGCGGGCCTTCGAACTCGGTCCAGCCGGTCGGCGGATGCTTGTGATGAAAGAACGCGGCAGGCCCGAAAAAGCCTTCCTTGCTGATTTCGCGCTCGTACGTGCCGGCGGGCATGTCGGCGTGCGCCTGGCGCGAAGCCGTACCCTCGACCTGCGGAACGAAGATGGGCCGCTTCACAACACGCCTCTGCGCATTTGATCGAGCTCGATCGATTCGAACAGCGCGCGGAAGTTGCCTTCGCCGAAGCCCTCGTTGCCCTTGCGCTGGATGATCTCGAAGAAGATCGGGCCGATGACGTTCTGCGTGAAGATCTGCAACAGCAGGCCGTCGCCCTTCTCCGGATTGCCGTCGAGCAGGATGCGGCGCTTGCGCAGCTCCTCGAGGTTCTCGCCGTGGCCGCGGACGCGCGCGTCCACGCCCTCATAATATGTATCCGGCGTGTCCTGGAACTGCACGCCCTGCCCGCGCAGCGTGTCCACCGTGCCGACGATGTCCTGCGTGCCGAGCGCGATGTGCTGGATGCCTTCGCCGCGATATTCCTGCAGGTA
>DATEKT010000309.1:0-4417 GCA_035277305.1 Steroidobacteraceae bacterium
CGCGACCAGGATGAACGCGCCGACCGTGAACAGGATCTTCAGCACCGACCACAGCGTGATCTTGCCCTTGCCGGCGCTGATGCCGACGCTGTCGAGCGCCTGCACCAGCGGATCGAACCAGCCGAGCACGTGCAGCGCGAACACGCTCCAGACCACCAGCGTGATCGTGTCGCCCCAGCCCTTGGTGCGGTTGCCGAGCGAGACGCGCACGATGTACACGCCGAGGCGGATCAGCAACATCAGGCCGGCGAGCGTGATCGCGATATCGATCAGGTGACTCTCGGCTTTGATCGCGTGCAGCACGCCGCCGATCGCGGCGACCATCACCAGCGCGGCGATGTGCGGAGTGACGATCAGCACTGCCTCGGTGACGCGGGCCTGGAAGCCGCGCTGCACGACTGCGGCGCGGGCGCGCTCGGTGCCGCGCACCATGCGGCCGAACCACATCGCCAGCAGAATCGCGCCCAGGATGAAGGCGAGCTGCAGGAGCGATGAGGGGGTGAGCAGCGCCTCGAGCTGGCGGCCCGCGTTTCGCAGCAGTTCCTGCATCGTGTTCGGTCGCGTCGGTCGTTTATGCGTTGAGGTCGGGGATCAGCTCGCTCTCGAGCCGCGCGATCTGATCCTTCAACATCAACTTGCGTTTCTTCAGGCGCCGCAGTTGCACTTCGTTGACGTACAGGTCCATCTGCAACCGGTTGATGACGTCATCCAGGTCGCGATGCTCGATGCGCAGCTCCCGCAGGCGCTCCAGCCTGCGGAACGTCTCGGTCTCGACCTTGTTCTCCGATTCGGTCATCGCCGGGTACTTTACGCAACATACGGATGCCTTGCGAGCGCTCAGTGACCGCTGTCCTCGGGCGGATTTTGCCGCTCGCGCCAGTCGCGCAGCTCGAGCACGTTGTTGCTGCCGGGATGTCGATCAGGGCGCGCGTCGCCGTGCGGCGCGACCGGCTCCGCCCGCACCAGCGCGGCATCTGCCTGCGTCTCGCCGGGCGCATAGCCGACCGATTCGACCCGCCGCCCGGTCAACAGCACGAAGCCCTGGCGACGCTCGATGCTGGTCGCGGTGTAGTCGAAGACGTAGGTGCGGCGGATCTTCAGCGCGCCGGCTTCCCGGACCAGCGCCACCCGGGCGAACGCCACGGTGCCGTCGAGAAACTGCAGCCCGAGGCGGCGGCACGCTTCCATTGCGGCCGCATTGGCGCTCTCGCGCGCGGCCAGGCTGTCCTGCCAGAACCACAGGACGACCGCCGCCAGAATCACCATCGTCAGCAAACCCCAGCCCAGCTGCATTCGGAACCTCCGGTGCCCGTATGATACGGCGCAACGTCAGCGAAGACTTCGCACCAAGAGCCCGGACCGCCTCCTTGAAATCCTCAGCGACCGCCACATACACGGGTGACAGCGCGCAACCGCGCTGGGAAGAGGTCGACACCGTCCTGCTCGACATGGACGGCACCCTGCTCGATCTGCGCTTCGACAACTACTTCTGGCTGGAAATCCTTCCCGAACGTTACGCACAGCGCCACGAGCTGTCGCTGGAGGCGGCGCGCGCCAGGCTTGCACCGCTGTTCAACGCGAAGCAGGGCACGCTCGACTGGTACTGCATCGATTTCTGGAGTCGCGAGCTGTCGCTCGACATCGCCATGCTGAAGCGCGAGGCGTGCGCCGAAGTGCGCTTCCTGCCGGGCGCGGAGCGGTTCCTGCAGGCGCTGCACGAGCGCGGCCGCGACCCTGTGCTGGTCACCAACGCGCATCGCGGCGTGCTGGAAATCAAAGCCGCGCAGACCGGGCTCGCGCGCTACTTCCGGCGCATCGTCAGCTCGCACGATTTCGGCGTGCCCAAGGAGCATCCGCGATTCTGGTCGCAGCTGCAGGAACTGCTGGCGTTCGATCCCGCGCGTTGTCTGTTCGTCGACGACAGCATTGCGGTGCTGAACGCGGCTCGCGCGCACGGCATCGGACACATCTTCGCGATTTCGCGTCCGGACTCGACGCAGCACGCGCGCAGGATCGAGGGATTCGACGCAGTGGAGTGCGTCGAAGCGTTGCTCTAGTCGCCGCTCGCTTCGGGATTGGCCGGCGCACCACCGTCGCCGCTGCGGCGACCGCGACGCCGGCGTCGACGGCGCTTGGTGCCATCGCCCGGCTGCGCGCTGTCGGCATTCTGCGGAGGGGCGCTGCTGGTTGCGGCCGGTCGTTCGGGACGGGGCGGCCTTTCGGGACGCGGCGGTCGCGCTGAGCGCGGGCCGCCGTCGCGTCGCGGACCACCGCGGCGTCCGCCGCCGCCACGACCGTTACTGTCATGTGGCCGGCCGCGTCCACCATGGCGATCGCCATAGTGACGGCGCACGGGCGCCGGGGCGACGATCTCGGGCAGCGTGTCCTGCGGCACCGGTGCAACCGGAATCTTGCGGCCGATGTACGCCTCGATGTCCGGCAGCGAGATCACGTACTCCTCGCAGCCGAAACTGATTGCATCGCCCTCGGCGCCGGCGCGTGCCGTGCGGCCGATGCGATGCACGTAGTCCTCGGGATCCTGCGGCAGGTCGTAGTTGAAGACGTGGCTCACGTCGGGAATGTGCAGGCCGCGCGAGGCGACGTCGGTGCCGATCAGCACCGCGAGCGTGCCTTCGTGGAAGTCGCGGAGCATGCGCAGGCGCTTGCGCTGGGGCACGTCGCCGGAGATCGCCTCGGCGTTGATGTCATTGCCGCGCAGCATCTGCTCGATGTGCTCGGCCGCGCGGCGCGTGTTGACGAAGACCATGCTCCGGCGCGGATCCATGTGCTTCAGCAGCCCGACCAGCAGGCGCGGCTTCTCGTCGTTCGAGGGGTAGTAGATCACCTGACGCACGCGGTCGACCGTCATCTTGTCCGGCTCGATGCGCACCAGCGTCGGGTCGTTCATGTGCTCGTAGGCGAGCTCCAGCACGCGGTGCGAGAGCGTCGCGGAGAACAGCATGTTGAGGCGCTGCTCCGGCGCCGGCAGACGCCGCAGGATCCAGCGGATGTCGCTGATGAAGCCGAGGTCGAACATGCGATCCGCTTCGTCGAGCACCAGCACCTGCACGGCGCGCAGATCGAACACGCGCTGCTTGGCGAAATCGATGATGCGTCCCGGCGTGCCGATCAGCACGTCGACGCCCTGCTCGAGCACGTGGCGCTGCTTGTCGTAGTCGACGCCGCCGAACGCGAGGCCGAGGCGCAAGCCGGTGTGCGAGCCGAGCACCTCGGCATCGCGATGGATCTGCACCGCCAGCTCGCGCGTTGGAGCGATGATCAGCGCGCGTGGCGCGTTGAGACTGCGCGAGGGCGGCGGCTCGGCGCGGATCAGGCGCGCGTACATCGCGACCAGAAACGCCGCGGTTTTTCCCGTTCCGGTCTGCGCCTGTCCGGCGACGTCGAGTCCGGCGAGCGCTTGCGGCAGCGTTTGCGCCTGGATCGGCGTGCAACGTTCGAACGAGGCGTCGGCGAGACCTTTCTGCAGCGTTTCCGGCAGATGCAGGCTCGAGAAGGACAGCTCTGTTAAATGCGAATCGGCCATTCGTGATGATGAAGTGTGCGAGAGGAACGACGTTAGGCGCGGCGCGCGCCGGTGTGATGCGGAGGAAAATAGCTCGGGGCTCGCTTGCAAATTGCGAGGGGTGCGGTTCTAATAAGCCTCAACGCAGCGGACTCATCCGCTCCTGCCCCGACCGGATCACCGGCTCCAAGCTCCTCGCAAAAAGACCCCCGCCGGCGTGCCATGTGGGGTGCCATGTCGAACAGGCATATTGAACTGAACTTGGTATTGGTCTGAGCCAGGCTTACATCGAGCACGAGCAACCGCTCACATACAGTTTTTTCGGCCAAAGAGTTTTCGGCTAGAGAGTTTAGACGGAGGCTGACCAGCCCCAAGACGGCGCATTGTGCCCGAGCGCGACTTGCGAGTCACTTGGGTTTTTTTCCCGACGTTCCCGCCGCGACGCCCACCGAACACTTTGACTGGCCAACGAGCGCCCGCCTGCAGCAGGCGGCAACCACCAACTTTTTAAGGAGATCTCTCGGGTGACGAGCGAAACGATTGCGCAGATCAGCGACGCCAGTTTCGAGGAGGACGTGCTCAAGGCGCGCCGCCCCGTACTGATCGACTTCTGGGCCGAGTGGTGCGGCCCGTGCAAGGCGATCGCCCCCATGCTGAGCGAGATCGCCGCGGAGTACCGCGACAAAGTCACGATCGTGAAGCTCAACGTCGACGAGAATCCCAAAATATCGCAGCGCTTCAACGTGCGCAGCATCCCGACCCTCATCCTCTTCAAGAACGGCCAGGTCGAAGGCCAGAAGGTCGGAGCCCCCCGTAAATCAGACCTGGTCGCATTTCTGGACAGCAAACTGTGAGAGGCTATTTAGGTAATCAGGCCCGTAACCGCCCGGGCAA
>DATEKT010000310.1:0-56044 GCA_035277305.1 Steroidobacteraceae bacterium
CAGCTGGCGCAGCCGCTCCATGTTGCTCGGATCGCCGACGTCCATGGCGTTCGCCAGCGTGGCGACGCTCGGTCGCGGCGCCCACTCGCCGGTGCGCAGGTATTCGGTGATCGACTGGTTGGCGTTGGTGGCGAGCACGATCTCGCCGATCGGCAGGCCGATGTGACGCGCCCAGATGCACGCCAGCGCGTTGCCGAGATTGCCGGTCGGCACGATGAAGTTGGCGCGGCGGCCACTCTCGCGCCACAGTTGCAGTCCGGCTTGCGCGAAATAGACCATCTGCGGCAGCAGGCGCCCGATGTTGATGCTGTTGGCGGACGAGAGTTGATGCGTCTCGGCCAGCGCCGGATCGGCGAACGCCTCTTTCACGATGCGCTGGCAATCGTCGAACGAGCCGCGCACTGCGAACGTGCGCACGTTGCCGCCCCAGCATGCGAGCTGCTGGGCCTGGCGCTCCGAAACGCGGCCCTGCGGATACAGCACCGCGACATCGACCCAGGGCTTGTTGTGGAACGCAGCTGCAACCGCGGCCCCGGTATCGCCGGAAGTGGCGACCAGGATCGTCAGCTTGCGGCGCTGACCGCGACGAATGCGCTCCAGGCACGCCGCGAGAAAGCGCGCGCCGAAATCCTTGAACGCGCTGGTCGGACCGTGAAACAGCTCCAGCACCGACAACGGCGCGGGCGCGTTCGGCAGTCCGACGAGCGGCGCCGGGAAATCGAACGCTTCCTTGCAGATCGCCGGGATCTCCGCCGCGAGCGCGTCGCCGGCGGCGAACGGCGTGAGCAGGGTCGCGCCGATCTGCGCCAGGTCGACGTCGGATTCGAACTGCCGCGTCGAGAAGTGCGGAAATTCCTGGGGAACGTACAACCCGCCGTCCGGCGCGATGCCGCGCGCAATGGCTTCGCCGAGCTGCACAGTGTGGTCGGCGTTGCGGGTACTGATGTAGTGCATGGAGGTGCTTTGCGAAAGTCAGTCTACGATCCGCGCGCCGGCTGGATCCAGTGTCGAGATCCAGGCATCGCTCGCGAGGCCGTGGGCCGCGAAAGCGGCCACCATTGCGTCGCGAATACGTTCGGCGTGCTGCTGCTCGCACCATGCGAACACGGTCGGTCCGGCGCCCGAGATCGAGCACCCGAGCGCGCCGTGACCCATGGCGCCCTCCTTGACTGCTTTGAAACCCGGGATGAGCACCTGGCGCTGCGGCTCGATGATCACGTCTTCGAGTGACTCCCGTATCAGCTGCAAGTCGCCGGTGAAGCATCCCGTGAGGAATCCGGCGAGATTGGCAGATTGCCAGATCACGTCGGACAGATCGATGGACCGGTTGAGGATCTGCCGCGCCTCGCGCGTCGACAGCATCATGTGCGGATGCACCAGCACGCACCGGACGGTGGATGGCACCGGGATCTGTTTGACGTTGGGATTGTCGATACCGACCGTCAGCACCAGGCCGCCGTACAGCGATGGTGCGATGTTGTCGACGTGCACCGAGCCGCTGGCGACCTGCTCGCCCTTCATTGCGAACTTCAGCAACTCCAGCTTGCCGAGCGGCTCGGGCAGCAGTGCGTTCGCAGCCACCACCGCGGCAACCGCCGACGCGGCCGAGCCGCCCAGCCCGGAGCCGAGCGGAATCCCCTTGTGGATGTCCAGCTCGATGCCGAAGTCCAGCTTCAGGTCGCGGACCATGCAGAGCACACCCATGCCCGCCGTGTTGCGCTCCGGCTCGCGCGGCAGGTCGAGCGCGACTCCTGTGATGGCACCGATCGTGACGCCCGGACCGGCCGTGCGCCGCGCGGTCACGCGATCGCCGATCGTCTGGAAGCTGTGGCCGAGGACGTCGAAGCCGACGCCGACGTTGCCGACACTGGCGGGCGCGAACGCTGTGGCTGCCTGCCGCATGCTCAGAGTTTCACGCCGAGGTAGGCGCAAACACGCAGCAGGTCGCCGAACACGCCGCCGGCGGTCACTTCGGGTCCGGCACCGGGGCCCTGCACGACCAGCGGGTTCTGGTTGTAGCGCTGCGTCAGGAAACGCACGACGTTGTCCGTGAGATTGATGTTCGCGAAGGTGTGGCTGCGCTCCAGCTCGACCAGCCCGACCGAGGCCTTGCCGGTCGCGGCATCGAGCGAGCCGATGTAACGCAGCACCCGGTTGCGGCCGCGGGCGGCCTCGAGCCGCTCGGCCATCGCGTTGTCGAACTGCGGCAAACGCTCCAGGAACTCGTCCAGGCTGACGCCGGCGAGCGCGCGCGGCACGAGGCTTTCGAGCTGCACGTCGTCCAGCTCCAGCCGCAGGCCCATCTCGCGCCCGAGGATGATCAGCTTGCGGGCGAAATCGGTGCCCGACAGGTCGTCGCGCGGATCCGGCTCGGTGTAGCCGCGAGCCTTCGCCGCACGCACGACCGAGGAGAACGGCTCCGAGCCGTCCCAGACATTGAACAGGTACGAAAGCGTGCCGGACAGCATGCCCTCGATGCGACGGATCTCATCGCCCGTATCGCGGAGGTCGCGCAGCGTCTGGATGACGGGCAAGCCCGCGCCCACGGTTGCTTCGTAGAGGTAGTGCGCACTGCCGGCCCGCCGCGCTTCGTGCAGACGCGCATAGAACTCCAGGTCCGCGCTGTTCGCCTTCTTGTTCGGCGTGACGATGTGGATGCCGCTCGCGAGCCAGCCGGGATAGCGGTCGGCCACGTCCGCGCTGGAAGAGCAGTCGATGATGATGGCGTGCGGCAGGTGCTCCGCGTGGACGTGCTGCGCGAAACGCGTCAGATCGGCCGGCTCGGCGCGGCTGCTGAATGCATCGCGCCAACGCGGCAGCTGCACTTCCGGATCTGCCAGGTGCATGAGCTTCGAGCTCATGATGCCGCGCACGCGCAGATCGAGCTTGAGCTCACGCGAAAGGCGATGAACCTGCGTCGCCAGCTGATCGAGCAGCACGCTGCCGACGACACCCGGACCGATGAGCCCGACCGAGACGGTGTACGGCGATAGATAGAAGCTCGAATGCACGGAGCGCAGCGCGCGCGCCGAATACTTGCTGTCGATCACGGCGGAGATGTTGCGCTCCGACGCGCCCTGCGCAATCGCGCGGACGCTGACGGCAGCCGTGCCGAGTGCGCCGAAGACTTTCGCAGCGACACCGTGCGAGCCCGCCATGCCGTCACCGACCACCGCGAGGATGCTGCAGCCGGGGTCGACTTGCACCTGCTGGATCTGCCCTTCGCGCAGCTCGCGATCGAACGCCTGGCGCACGACGGCTTCGGCGCGAGCGGCTTCGCCTTCGGGAATCGCAAAACAGATCGAGTGCTCGGAGCTGCCTTGCGAGATCAGGATGACCGAGATGCCGTGGTCGCGAAGTGCGCCGAACAGGCGGTGCGCCGTACCCGGCACGCCGATCATGCCGGCGCCTTCCAGGTTGACCAGCGCAACGCGGTCGATGCAGGTGATGCCTTTGACGGCGATCTCCGAAACCGGGTTGGCGCAGATCAGGGTGCCGGCCTTCTGCGGCGCGAAGGTGTTGCGGATCCAGATCGGGATGCCCTTCAGCACCGCCGGCGCCATCGTCTGCGGATGGATCACTTTCGCGCCGAAGTACGCGAGCTCCATGGCCTCGTTGTAGGACAGGGAATCGATGACCTTGGCGTCCGGCACCAGCCGCGGGTCGGCGCTGAGCACGCCGTCCACGTCGGTCCAGATGTGAATCTCCTCGGCGTCGAGCAGCGCGCCGAAGATCGAGCCCGAGAAATCGCTGCCGTTGCGGCCGAGCGTGGTCTGCAGGCCCTTCGGGTCGCGTGCGATGAAGCCGGTGATGATCAACGTTGCCGGCTCGCGCGGCGTAATGCGGGCGGCGTTCGCCTGCGATTCGACCCAGCGGACCGCGGGGCCGAGCGGTCCCCATTCCACCGACACGACGTCGCGCGCGTCGATCCAGTGCACGTGACCCGGCCGGCGCCCGCGATTGCGCAGGTACGCGCTGAACAGCCGTGTCGACCAGATTTCGCCGTAGCCGGCGATGAGGTCGCGGACCGGTTGCGACGCCGAGCGGATCAGCGCCACCGTATGGAGAATTCCGCTGATGTCCCGGCAGTCCTGCGCGAGCGTGGTGAGAAACTCGTGGCGCGCCGGCGCGGCGAGCAGCGTATCCGCGATCACTTCATGGCGATGGCGCAGCGCCTCGATCTGCTCGATGAGCGCGCCTTCCTGACGCTCCGCGGTAGCGACGAGATTGAGCAGGGCGTCGGTGACGCCGCGGCACGCGGACAGCACGACGCCGAGCCGCGGATGCGGATCTTCCTCGAGAATACGTGCGACGCGCTCCATGCAGACCGCATCGGCCACGCTCGATCCGCCGAACTTGTGTACTCGCCAGCGCTCCACTTGCCAGGATCTCTTGTTGCTCTCTCAAGGCGCAGCCGCTGCGCTCCGGCGCATGACCACCGGGACGGGGATGCAACACTCAGGAACGCGCAGGCCGGGAGGGCGACACTGTAGCGGAGAATGATGTCGGGCTGGAAGCCCGAACTGCTCAGCCGGAAGTATCGAGCCGGCCGAAGGCGAGCAGCGCGCCCGCCTCCTCTTCGCCCGCCGCGTGCGGAAATCCAGGGCGTGCGAAGCAGATCGTCTCGCCCGGATCGGGCTGGGCGGACGCCGCGGCGTGCTCGTTGAAGTACATGACGCGGGCCGGCCCGACCTGGATCAGATCGCGATGCCGCAGCGCCCGGCGCAGGATGCGGCGCGAGTTCACGACCAGCCCGTTGGTGCTGCCGAGGTCGAGCATCAGGTCCTGGCCGTTGTCGTGCACGATCAGCGCGTGGTAGCGGCTGACGAACACGGAGTCGATCGAGACGTCGGCTTCCTCGCCGCGCCCGACCAGGATGCGGTCGCCCTCGAGCGTGACCTCGCGGTCCGGCAGACCCTGCATCGTGATGATCAGCTTCGCCCGCGGCGCCGGTGCGTCGTCCGACTCGACGATGTAGCCCGGGGCGACGACGGTGACGCGTCGCCTGTTCTCCCACCCGAGCTCTTCCGTCGCGTGGTCGAGAGCCGACGTCGTGACGAGCGGCGCCCCCTCGGACGCAGCCCATGCGAGCGCCCGCGCGCACAGCTTGTTGATACGAGCCGGCACGCCGCCGCTGCACGCATGGATGTGCGACATCAGCGTGTAGGGCATCAATGCATCTGGATTGGTGGCACCCGCCGCACGCAGCCGGTGCGCAACGTAGGCCGCCGTCTGGTCTTCGGTCAGCGGCCCGAGCGAGAAGCGCGGCACGTTCGCCGTCAGCAGCTCCGCCATGCGCGGCGATTCGAGTACGAGGTTGAGCGACGGCTGTCCGAGCAGCAGCACCTTGAGTACGCGCACGCCATCGACTTCCGAAGCAGCGAGCATGCGCAGCTCTTCGAGCACCGACGGGTGCATGGCCTGCGGATTCTCGACGACCAGCACGCACAGCCGTCCCATGCTGGCCTGGTGCGACATGAAACGCTCCAGGCAGCGACGGCGATCGGTCTTGTCGACCTCGTCGGCCGAAAAGCCGAACTGCCGCAGGATGTCCTGCAGGAACTCGCGCGCCGAAATGGTTTCCTGGTGGACCGCGGCGGCGACGATGCGCTCGTCGAGATCTTTCAGCAGACGATGGATGAGCAAGCTCTTGCCACAGCCGTTCTCGGCGGTGACGACGCCGAGCCGCGCGTTGGTCCAGAGCGTGTGACCCATGAACTCGAGCGCGCGCAGGTGCTGGTCGCTGGGAAAGAAGAACGCTTCCCCGTCCGTCCGGGCGAATGGCGCAGTCGCGAGTCCGAACCCCACGGACTCCTGCAGAGATGGCGCAGCTTCAGTCATGTAAGAGCATTAACAGTTCTGTACAACTCGTTGACTTTCATACGTTTGACCCCTTCAGTTAGAGTCATTCGCGAGTTGCTTGAAAGGACAATAGTCCACGTTTTGCAGGAGCACAAGAAAAAATGCCGCCGCTCCGAAGCGCCTCATTTCCAGTACTGCGCCCGCTCCATCATCACGGCCCCGTGCAGCCATGCCTGCTCCCACTCAGCCTCGGGCGCCTCGAAGATGCACAGCCGCACCGAGTCTTCCGCGTCGTCGCTGATCAGATAGTAGTGAACGAGCGCGGGTGAGCTGCGCGGGTCGCGCCAGCGAATGCCGATTCCGGTGATTCCGTCCGCCAGCTTCTCCACCCACGGCTCCTTTACGACCTCCTTCGTCTTCTGGACCTGCAGCACGAAAGCCGCCGCGAAGCGTGCCGGTCCCGCCGACTCTCGCTTCGAGAAGTTCTCGAAGTAGTTCAAGGTGAAGCCGGTCTGGAATTGCCCGGTCGCGGCGATGTCTTCCTTGCTGACGAACAGGGCCTGGGTGCCGTCACGCGCCTCGGCCTTGACGTGCCAGCCCTCCGGCACGGGAATGACGACGCGCATCGCCTCGTTCTCGTACCACGTGTAGCCCGGCGGCAGCTTGCCCCAGTCGTTGCCCCACGAGAGAGGAGCTAGGAGCGACAGCAGACAGGTCCAGAGGAGCCGATGCAGCATCGGGCAAAGTCTAACGAGGCGAATGGTGGGTCGGGTGGGAATCGAACCCACGACCAATGGATTAAAAGTCCAGTGCTCTACCGACTGAGCTACCGACCCACAGATGTTGAGGCTTCCGGCGGGGCGCGCATGATACCCAAACCGGCGCGCCCGTTCACTGAATGTAGCGCGTGGGATCCGCCACCCCGGCAGCCTTGAAACCATCACGCCGCAGGCGGCAGGCGTCGCAACGGCCGCACCCCCGTCCCTGCGCGTCCGCCTGGTAGCAGGACACCGTCAGCGAAAAGTCCACGCCGAGCTCGATGCCGCGGCGGATGATCTGCGCCTTGGTCAGGTCGATCAGCGGCGTCGCGATCTCGAACTTCAGCGTGCCTTCCACAGCCGCCTTGGTCGCGAGATTGGCGACGCGCTCGAAGGCCGCGACGAACGCCGGCCGGCAATCGGGATAGCCGGAGTAGTCGACAGCGTTCACACCGATGAAGATGCGCGGCGCGTTCAGCACTTCGGCCCAGCCGAGCGCACATGCCAGCATCACCGTGTTTCTCGCCGGAACATAGGTGACTGGAATGCCGACCTGCGGCGACTCCGGAACCGCGATCGACGCATCCGTGAGCGCGGAACCGCCGATGCCGCCGAGATCCAGACGCAGCGTTCGATGTTCGACTGCGCCGAGCGCGCGAGCGACCTGGGCCGCAGCGTCGAGCTCGGCGCGATGACGCTGCCCATAGTCGAGGCTCAGTGCATGGCAGCTGTAGCCGCGCTCGCGGGCGATTGCGAGCGTCGTGGCGGAATCGAGACCGCCGGAAAGCAGGACGACTGCGCGCTCCATCATTTCCCCGGTGTGTCGCCCCAGAGCACCTTGTGCAGCTGGATCTGCAGCCGCACCGGCAGGCGCTCGTCGAGGATCCACTGCGCGAGGTCACGCGCTTCGACCTGTCCGTAGCTCGGGCTGAACAGCACCGTGCAGCGCTCCGTGAGCTGCCGCGATCGCACGAGGTCTCGCGACCACTCGTAGTCGCTGCGGCTGCAGATCACGAACTTGATCTGCTCGTCGGCCCGCAGCAGCTCGAGGTTCTCGAGCCGATTGCGCGCCTCCTCGGCGCTGCCCGGTGTTTTCACGTCGACGACGCGCACGACGCGCGGATCGACCTGACTCACATCCAGCGCACCGCTGGTTTCGAGGGAGACCCGGTGACCGGCGTCGCATAGCCGGCGCAGCAGATCGAAGCAGCCTTTCTGCGCCAGCGGCTCGCCGCCTGTGACGCACACGTGCTGAGTCTGGAACTCGTTCACCTTGCCGAGCACGTCGTCGAGGCTCTGCCACTCGCCGCCGTAGAACGCGTACTGCGTATCGCAGTACTGGCAGCGCAAGGGACAGCCGGTGAGCCGGACGAAAACTGTGGGCCAGCCGACGCTGTCCGCCTCACCCTGGATCGAGAGGAAGATCTCGGTGATCTTGACCCGGGCAGGCGCCGCCTGCTCAGCAGGGACGGCCGATGACGGCGCGGCGCCCACTCCTCACCTTCCTTCCCCATCCATCTTCGCGAGACGCTGGCTCGCGAGTCGCGCGGCCGTCGTGTCGCCGAAGCGCTGCACGACCTGCTGCAGCGAGGAGCGCGCTTCCGCCCAGTTCTTCAGCTCGTAATTGCAGAAGCCGATCTTGAGCAGCGCGTCCGGCGTCTTGCGCGAATCCGGATATTTCTCGAGCACCGTGCGGAAGTCGCGCAGCGCATCGGGATATTGCTTGTTGACGTAGTGCGCCTCGCCGAGCCAGTACTGCGCGTTGTCCGCCAGCGCGCTGGTCGGGAACGTCGTCAGGAACTGGCGGAAGCCGGAGATCGCCTCGTTGTACTTGCCGTCCTTGAGCAGGTCGAACGCCGCCTGGTAATTCGCACGATCGTCGCCCTGCGGCACCGGCAGATCCGTGCTCCCACCGGTGTTCACCGACGCGCGCGGACCGCCGCCTTCGAGCGCCGCGAGACGGCGATCGGCGTCGCTGTACATGTCGCGCTGCTGGGTCTGCGTCTGCTGCACCTGGTGCTGCAGCTCATCGAGCTGGCCACGCAGCGTGCGCGTCTCGGCTTTCGCAGCTTCGATCTGCTGCGAAAGGTCGAGCAGGCTGTTATTCGCCAGCACGCGCTCGATGCGCAGCAACCGGCTGTCCAGCTCGGTGAGCTTCTGAACCACCGGATCTTCTTCCGGCGGAGTCGACGCGCAGCCTGCGAGCAAGGCGCAGGCTGCGGCAACGATCGCGTAGCGGGCACTCGTCATAGGTGCACTCTGGTTAGCGGCCGTAGACCAGCTCGACGCGGCGGTTCTTGGCATACGCCGCCTCATCGCTGCCCTGCACGGCCGGACGCTCTTCGCCGTAGCTGACCGTGGTGATCTGCGCCTCGGTCACACCTTGCAGCATCAGTGCACGGCGGACGGCCTGCGCGCGCCGCTCACCGAGGCCGATGTTGTACTCGCGCGAGCCGCGCTCGTCGGAGTGGCCCTCGAGCCGCACCTTGTTGTTGGGGCTGGCGTTGAGGTACTTGGCGTGCGCCGTGACGATGGCGACGAACTCGGGCTTGATCTCGGCCCGGTCGTATTCGAAGTAGATGATCGTGCCGGTTTGATTCGCCGCATCCCGCAGCACCGAGTTCTGGTCTCTGCCCTCGCCCACGGTGGTGTCCGTGGCCTGGCCGGTCTGGGCGCTCGACTGGTCCGTCTGGTTGCTCGCATCCGGCAACGTCGTCTGCTTCTTCGGACAACCTGCCAGCGCCAAGCCACTCATCACGATCAGCATCAGTTGCGCTACACGCATTCACCTCTCCCTACACAAGACCCAATAAAGATGTTCGACCCGGAAAAATCGCGCGAAATTCTGCCACAAAGCCCGCCGCGCCGCTCAGCGACCGCCAGGGAACGGCGACCACACGGGCTCGCGCACGTCTCCGCTGCCCTTGGCTTTGAGCGTCTGCTGGAACGTGCCGTCGACGGCGACCGTGGCGAGCACGCCGCGCCCGCGATCCTGCGTCGCATAAATGAGCATCGCGCCGTTGGGCGCAAAGCTCGGGCTTTCGTCCTGCCGGCCGTTGCTCAGCACGCGCAAGGCACGCGACTGCAGATCCACGGTACCGATCCGGAAGTTGCCCCGGTCCTGCAGCACCACCGCCAGCTGCTTGCCGTCCGGCGACAGACGCGGGCGCGCATTGTAGGGCCCATCGAAGGTCACGCGCGTGGCCCGCTCCGGGTTGTCGACATCGATCTGGTAGATCTGCGGGCTGCCCGCCCGATCCGAGTTGAAATACAGCTTGCGGCCGTCCGCCGACCAGCTCGGCTCCGTGTCGATGCCCGGGTCGAAGGTCATGCGCTTCAGTTCCTGCGACTGGAGCTTCAGCGTGTAGACGTCGACGTCGCCGTCCTTCCGCGACAACGTCAGTGCCAGCGTGCTGCCGTCGGGCGACCACGAGGGGGCACCGTTGATGCCCGACCGCGCCGAAACGCGGCTGCGCTCAGCCGTGCGCAGCGTCTGCACGATGATCGACGATGCCTTGCCCTCGAACGACACGTACGCAAGCCGCGCCCCGTCGGGAGACCAGGCCGGCGACATGATCGGCTCGTCCTGCTCCCGGACCACCTGCGGGTTCTCGCTGTCGTAGTCCGAGACGATCAGCTTGTAGCGCTGGTTCGGCGGCGTGCCTTCCGCGCTCACGTAGGCGATGCGCGTCGAAAACGCACCGCGAACACCGGTGAGCTTCTCGAAGATCATGTCCGAAACCCGGTGCGACAGCGCGCGCAGCGTCCCGGTCGTCGCGGTCAGGCCCTCCTTCGCCAGCAGGGACTCGCCAGTGAGCACGTTGTAGAGCTCGAACTGCGCGGCGTAGCGATCGCCGCCCTGCGGGACGAGCTTGCCGACTACGATGAAGTCGCTCTTGAGATAGCGCCAGTCCTCGAAGCGGATCTCCTTCCCGCTGCTGGGACGGTCGATCATCTTGTCGAAGGGGACCGGGTCGAACCGGCCGCTGCTGCGCAGGTCGGAGGCAACGACCTGTGCCATGTCGAACGGTGCCGCGTCGGTGCCGGTCCAGCCAAAAGGCACGACTGCGATCGGCACGGCGTTCTCCTGGCCGCGCGTGATCTCGACGACGAGCTGGGCATTCGCAGCGGGCGCGAGCAGCGCGACCACCGTGGCGATTGCCAGGATCCTGGCGAGCTTGAGCATTCTGTTCCTCCGCACTCTGTCTACTCTTCCGGGTCTACTCTTCCGGCTTGAACACCAGCACCAGGTTCCGCTCGTACAGGCGCGGATCCGGCGGCGGCGGCAACGGCGAGGCGCGCCTCACTGCTGCTTCGATCGACTGCTTGACCGCAACATCTCCGTTGCACTGACCCACTTCCGCTGACAACACAGTGCCCGTGGGTGTCTGCGTGACACGCACCTGGCACTCCAGCCCCGGCCGCGCCGACGCGGGCCGGTTCCAGTTGCGGATGATGTGCTCCTGGATCATCGCGACGTACTGGTTCAGCAGCCCGGCATTCTCGGCCTGGGAGCGACCTTCCTCTTCCTCCAGTTGCTTGCGCAAGTCCGACTCGCGCTGCTGCTTGTCCCGCGCGTCCTCGGCCGCCTTGCGCCGCTCCGCCTCTTCCTTCTGCTTGCGTTCGATCTCCGCGACGCGCTGGCGTTCCGCTTCGGCCTTGCGTTGCCGGTCGGCTTCCACCTGCGCCTTGCGCTCGGTCTCGGCTTGAGCTTTGCGCTCCGCTTCAACCTGCGCCTTGCGCTCCGTCTCCTGCCGTTCGCGCTGCTGCTGCTCGGCCTGCTGGCGCTGCTGTTCCACCTCGCGCTGCTTCTGTTCCTGCTGACGCACCTGCTCGGCCTTCTGTTCCGCTTCGCGCCGCTCCTGCTGCTTGCGCTGTTCGGCTTCCTGCTGCTGGCGCTGCTGTTCCTGTTCCTTCTTCAGATCGCGCTGGGGGCGCGCTGCGCGGTCGAGGACCGAGCGGTCGACCACCACAGCCTGAATCGCGAGCACGGTCTGCTGCGGCTTGCGCGCCATGCTGATCATCGTGAGGCCGAAAATCGCGGCGAACACGACGTGCAGGAGCAAGGCTCCGATCAGATACGCCCAGTATTTGCGCAGGAACTCCAGCATCTGCGATCAGCGTTGCGGGCGCCGCTTCATTTCCGCGGGATCGGTGATGAAGCCGACCTTCTCCGCGCCGGCCTGCTGCAGCAACACCATGCCCGAGACGACGCGCCCGTACGGCACGCTTTGGTCCGCTTTCACCAGCACCGGCGTCTTCGGCTCGCGGCTCAGGACGATGCCGACGCGCTGCAGGACCGCCTCTTCCGTCAACGGCGATTCCTCGTCCTTGCCGATGTTCAGATACAGATTGCCGCGCGCGTCGACGCTGAGGATCAGCGGCTTGGTGTCCTCGGAAGGCAGCGGCTCGGCGCCGGCCTTCGGCAAGTCCACCTTGATGCCCTGTGTGAGCAGCGGCGCCGTGACCATGAAGATGATCAGCAGCACCAGCATCACATCGATGTACGGGACGACGTTGATTTCGGCCATCAGCCGGCGACCGCGCCGGTTCGACGATGCGGGCGTCATGCGTGTGCCTCGGCCGCAGCCTGACCGCCGCGCCGCTCCGTAGCGTGTCGCTGCAGGATGGTCGACAGCTCTTCGACGAACGTGTCGTAGCGCAGCTCGATGCGGCTCACCTGGTCCGCATAGCGGTTGTACGCGATGACCGCCGGGATCGCGGCGAACAAGCCCATGGCCGTTGCGATCAGCGCTTCCGCGATACCCGGCGCGACCATCGCCAGCGTCGCCTGCTGCACGTTACCGAGGCCGTGGAAGGCATTCATGATGCCCCACACCGTGCCGAACAGACCGACGTACGGACTGGTCGAGCCCACCGTCGCGAGCATCGACAGGCTCTGCTCGAGCCGATCGCTCTCCTTCAGCAGCGCGACCCGCATGCCGCGACGCGAGCCTTCGATCAGCTGCGCCGAGGCGAAGCCGCCCTGCTGGCGCATGCGCGAGAACTCGCGGAAGCCCTGCTCGAAGATCGCTTCCATCCCTTTGGTGACGCGCCGTCCCTGGTCGATGGCGCGGAACATCGCCGTGAGGTCGCCGCCGGACCAGAACACTTCCTCGAAGCGGTCCGCGTCGGCGCGCGCCCGGCGCAATTCGCCGCGTTTGCGCAACATGATCGACCACGAGACGATCGAGGCGATCAGCAGCAGACCCATGACGATCTGCACGATGAGGCTCGCGCCTTTGACGAGCTCCCACGGGTTCAGGCCTTCGGACATCATTCAGCGATCTCCTGCTTTGATCTGCGTCCACAGCTGCGGCGGCAACGGCCGCGGGCGGTATGTCTGCGCGTCGAGGCATGCGGCGCGCACGCGGCCGTCGAGCAGCAGCTCGCCGCCGACGTTTTCGCGGTAGACCTCCTGGTCTAACGTGATGCTGGCCCGCGTGGTCTCGCGGACCTTGCAAGTCACCTGCAGCTGGTCGCCGTAGCGCGCCGGCTTGCGGTAGTGCGCCTCGACGTCGACGACCACGAACATCAGGCCGTGCTCGTCCTTCAGGCTCACCTGGTCGATGCCGATCGAGCGCAGCCATTCGGTGCGCGCCCGCTCCATGAACTTCAGGTAGTTCGCGTAGTACACGATGCCGCCGGCATCGGTATCTTCCCAATATGTGCGAACTGGCCAGACGAAGGCAGCTGTCATCACTCGCCCCGGAACAGCTCCAGATTGGAGCTGGTGCGCTCCGGCACTTTCAGGCCGAAATGCTGGTAGGCGATGCGCGTCGCGACGCGGCCGCGCGCCGTGCGCATGACGAATCCCTGCTGGATCAGGTACGGCTCGATCACGTCTTCGATCGTGCCGCGCTCCTCGCCGAGCGCCGCCGCGAGGCTTTCGACGCCGACCGGGCCGCCGTCGAACTTCTCGATGATGGTCAGCAGGAGCTTGCGGTCCATGACGTCGAAACCGAGCGGATCGACGTCGAGCAGGTCGAGCGCCGCCTGCGCGACCTCGTCGGTGATGCGGCCGCCCGCCTTGACCTCTGCATAGTCGCGCACGCGCCGTAGCAACCGATTGGCGATGCGCGGAGTTCCGCGCGAGCGTTGCGCGATGCGGGCCGCCCCACCTGTATCGGTCGCCACGCCGAGGATCGCAGCCGAGCGCGCAACGATGCGCTGCAGCTCCGCCTGGTCGTAGAACTCCAGCCGCTGCACGATGCCGAAGCGGTCTCGCAGTGGCGAGGTCAACAGGCCGGCGCGCGTGGTTGCGCCGACCAGCGTGAACGGCTGCAGGTCGAGCTTGATCGAGCGCGCGCCCGGGCCTTCGCCGATCATGATGTCGAGCTGAAAATCTTCCATCGCCGGGTACAGGATCTCTTCGACGACCGGGCTCAGGCGATGAATCTCGTCGACGAACAGCACGTCGTTGGCCTGCAGGTTCGTCAGCAGCGCGGCGAGATCGCCCGGACGCTCGATCACCGGGCCGGAGGTCTGCCGCAGGTTCACGCCGAGCTCGTTGGCGACGATGTGAGCCAGCGTAGTCTTGCCCAGCCCCGGCGGGCCGAAGATCAGCACATGGTCCAGGGCCTCGCGGCGATTGCGAGCGGCCTGGATGAAGATCTCCATCTGCGTCTTGACCGCCGACTGGCCGACATAGTCCGCGAGCTTCTTCGGGCGCACGGCACGATCGAAAGCGGCTTCGTCGCCCTGCGTGCCGGCCGATACGATGCGGTCCTGTTCGATCATTTCGCTGCCGCTGCCTGCAATGCCATGCGGATCACTTCTTCAGTCGTCTGCACCGACGCGTCGACTGCTTTCAGCAGCCGCGTCACCTCGGCGGGCTTGTAGCCGAGCGCGACCAGCGCACTGTACGCCTCCGCTTGTGGACCGACCGTCGAGGACTGGGTTCCACCGGCGATCACTGTCACGCCGGCAAATTCGCCGAAGCCCTTGACCCGATCGCGCATCTCGACGACCAGCCGCTCGGCGGTCTTGCGGCCGACGCCCGGAATGCGCACCAGCGAATCGACGTCCTCCGCCTCGATGCAGCGAAGGAAGTTGTCAACGGTCATGCCCGACAGCAGCGCCAGCGCCAGCTTCGGCCCGACGTTCGAAACCTTGAGCAGCTCGCGGAACAGCCGGCGCTCGCGCTCGGTGCGGAAGCCGAACAGGATGTGCGCTTCCTCGCGGATGATCAGCTGCGTGAACAAGGTGATTTCGCTGCCGGTCGGCGGCAGGTCGTAGAACACCGGCAACGGCGCTTCGACTTCGTAGCCCACTCCGCCGACGTCGATCACCAGTTGCGGCGGCTGTTTCGCGGTCAGGCGGCCGCGCAGGAAGCCGATCATCGAACCGAGCCCACCGCCAGCGACACGAGCCCCTGCATGCGGCGGGAATGCGCGTGGCACATGGCGATCGCCAGGGCGTCCGCGGCGTCCTCGGCCAGCGGGCCGGCGATGTTGAGCAAGCGTTTGACCATCAACTGAACCTGTTCCTTCTGCGCGCCGCCGGTGCCGACCACCGCGAGCTTCACCTCGCGCGGTGCGTACTCGAACACCCGGGGCCGGATCGCGAACGTCGCGCTCAGTGCCGCGCCCCGCGCCTGGCCGAGCTTGAGCGCACTGTCCGCGTTCCGGTGCATGAACACCCGCTCGATCGCGACCTCGTCGGGCCGGAACTCGCCCGTGAGCGAGTTCACCCCGGCGAAAATTTCCTGCAAACGCTCGGTGAGCGACTCTCCCCGCGTGCGGATTGCGCCGCTGGCGATGTAGGCCACGCGCGTCGCCTGCGTCTCGATGATCGCGTAGCCCGTGCGCAGCGATCCGGGGTCGAGCCCGAGGATCCGCACCTGGGCCGGCAACGCGCCGGGGCGCTGCGGCAGCGCCAGCGCGGCAAGACTCTGCGGGCGCCTGAGTCTGCGCAAGGATTCCTCCGCTACGGGCTCACATCGGTGCCGTATGATAGCGGCAACGGCTGCAAACCGACACGTTGGTCGCTTAAGTTTTTGCAGCCGATTCAGTGGCATGTCATCCCTCGATTTCATCGCTCAGCACGCGTCTGACGAGCGTGCCGTAGCACACGGCCGCGCGATCGCGGACATCGTCAGGGAGCTCACGGACGACGAGGACATGCTGAGCGGCGCGATGGTCTTCGCGCTGCTGGAAGCGAATGCATTGCCGCCGGAGCGCGCTGAAACGCTGGCCGGTCCGGCTGCGGCCCGCATCGGCACCGAGCTGCTACGTCTCGGCTCGCTCAATCTCACGGCGCCGACGGGCGCAGGACCGTCGCTATCTGGCAACCAGTCCGAAGGCCTGCGCAAGATGCTGCTCGCCATCGCCACCGATCCGCGACTGGTGCTCATCAAGCTTGCCGCGCAACTCCACAAGCTGCGCGAGAGCCGGGAGGCGCCGGAGACCGAGCGCCAACGGCTCGCGTATGAGACCCGCCAGGTCTACGCGCCGCTCGCGAACCGCCTCGGCGTATGGCAGATCAAATGGCAGCTGGAAGACTGGAGCTTCCGCTACCTCGAGCCCGACAACTACAAGCGCGTCGCCAGCTGGCTCGCCGCCAAGCGCGGCGACCGCGAGCGCTATATCGACGATGTCATCGCGACGCTGCGCGCCGAATTGACCAAGGCGCAGATCGATTCGGATATCGCCGGCCGGCCCAAGCACATCTACAGCATCTGGCGTAAGTCGCAGCGCAAAGGCCTGTCGTTCGATCAGCTGTTCGACGTACGTGCGGTGCGCGTGCTCGTCGACACTGTGGCCGATTGCTACGCGGCGCTCGGCGTCGTGCACGGGCTTTGGCCCTACATCCCGGGCGAGTTCGACGACTACATCGCGACGCCGAAGGACAACGCCTACCGCTCGCTGCACACCGCCGTCATCGGCCCCGGCAAACTGCCGCTGGAGATCCAGATCCGCACGCGCGAGATGCACGAGCACGCCGAGCTCGGCGTCGCCGCGCACTGGCGTTACAAGGAAGGCGGCCGCGCCAACCCGGCCTACGAGCAGAAGATCGTCTGGCTGCGGCAGCTGCTCGAGCCCGGCGACCGGCAGGAAAGCGAAGGCGATTTCCTCGAGCGGGTGCGCTCCGAGGTCTTCGAGGATCGCGTCTACGCGCTGTCGCCGCGAGGCGAGGTGATCGAGCTGCAGCGAGGCTCCACGCCGCTCGACTTCGCGTATCACCTGCACACGGATCTCGGACATCGCTGCCGCGGCGCCAAGGTCAACGGCCGCATGGTGCCGCTCAATACCGTGCTGGCAAACGGCGACCAGGTCGAGATCGTCACGGCCAAGCAGGGAAATCCGAGCCGCGACTGGCTGGTGCCCTCCCTCGGCTATCTCGCCTCGCCGCGCAATCGCAGCAAGGTGCGCGCGTGGTTCCGCAAGCTCGACGAGGAGTCGAACCGCCAGCAGGGCAGGCAGATCCTGGAGCGCGAGCTGCAACGCCTCGCGATTCACAGCGTCACGCTGCCGGAGCTGATCGGCGAGTTCAATTTCACCAACGCCGAGCAGCTGTACCAGGCGATCGGCGAGGGCGAGATCAACGTCGCGCAGATCAGCGGCGCCGTGCAGCGCCGCGCCAAGCCGCAGGAACTGCCCTCCCCCGTTGCGCGCAAACCTTCGGTCAGCGCCAAGGAAACCTCGGGCATCACCATCGAAGGCGTGGGTGACCTGCTCTCCAGCTTCGCGCGCTGCTGCGGCCCGGTGCCGCCCGAGAGCATCGTCGGTTACATCACGATGGGACGCGGCGTCAGCATCCACCGCGAGGACTGCGCGAGCTTCCGCCGGCTGCAGACCTCGCACCCGGAGCGCGTCATCACGGTCGAATGGGGCAAAGCGGGCGAGCGCGCGTTCCCGATCGATGTGCTCGTACGTGCGTTCGACCGCCGCGGCCTGGTGCGCGACATCAGCGCGGTGCTCGCCGACTCCAAGATCAACATCCAGGGCATGAACGTCACGACCGACGAGCGCGAAGGCTTCGCCGAGATCGCGTTGCGCATGACCGTGCGGGATCTGGAGGAGCTCTCTCGCGTGCTGGGCCGGATACAGGGCCTGCCGAACATCGTGAGCGCGCGCAGGAAGGCTTAGTCGCAAGAAGAAGAAATGGACGGGATTAACAGGATTAACGGGATTGAAGAGAAGGCAGGGCGTCTGCCGGGCTCGTCCGGTTCTTAATCCCGTTAATCCTGTTAATCCTGTCTATTTCTCCGAATTCCCAGTCTCCTCCGCCAACAACTCCTCAAATCGATTCGCTCCCTGCTCGCGAACCGCAGCGATCTCGCTATCGCTCCACTCCCGCACGATGCGCCCGTCGAGCAGCAGCGCTGCCTTGTCGGCGTAGTGCTCGACGATGTCGAGCGAATGAGTGGCCAGCAGCACGCCGCAGCGGTTCGCGGCCAGGCGTTGCTGCAGGTGGCGCTTGACCACCAGGGCACTGCCCGGGTCGAGCCCGTTGAATGCTTCGTCGAGCACGACGAGCGCAGGCTCGCCGAGCAGCGCCAGCAGCACGCAGAGCTTCTGCCGTGTTCCCAGCGAATAGGTGTCGACGAAGCGGTCGAGATAGCCGCTGAACTTCAGGGCATCGCTCAGCTCGGAGACATCCGGATCGATGCGCTCCAGTCCCTTGGCGTTTGCATAGACCTCGAGGCACTGCCGGCCAGTGAGCAGACCCGGTAGCTGCTCGGGTGCGCAGCCGAATCCGAGCTTGCGCTTCGCATCGATCGTGCTCGTGCGCACCGAATGACCGCAGACCGCGATGTCGCCGCCTGTGGGCGCGAGCCGGGCTGCAACGCAGTGAAGCAGCGTGCTCTTGCCGACGCCGTTCGGACCGAGCAGGCAGAACCACTGGCCGGCGCGGATCTGCAAGGTCACGCCGCGCAATACTTCTCCGCGCGGGATTCCCCGTGTCACGTCGCCTACGGCGCGCGACACTCGGTCACTCTTACCGTAGCGCGCGTGCACGTCGCGAATATCCAGCACGATCGCAGTCATGTCTTCGCTCCTGCCCTCAGATGCCAGGCGGCCAGCGCAGCCGCGATCGGGATCGACCACGCGTGTTCGCGCGCTTCGACGACGGCCACGGCTGCAAACGACAGCGCCATCTTGACCAGCGGCGGACGCCCACGATAGCTCTCGGCCAGACCGATGCTGCACGCGAGCAACACGATCGTCAGCCACAGCCCGCCGATGTACAGCGCGCTAAGCACCGGCGCCCCGAGAACGACCATCAAGCCAACTGCGAGGGCAGTAAGAGCGACCTGGTACGTCAGCGCCCGCCGGCTCACGGCCCATGCAAATTGCGCGAACGGCATTGGAGTGGAGCGCAGCCAGCGCGAGGCTTGACTCGCCGTCTGCAATACGGCGGCCAGCAAACCCGCCAGATAGCCGCCGAGCAGCCACATCGCCACCACGCTCAGGCCGACGAGCGCAGATGAGCCTGCTTGCACGGCGAGCATCGCGATCATCAGCAGGACGCGCAGATTCTCCGGCCTGCCCCACGCGCGTACCTGTGCCATCGGCCAGCCCGACAAGGCCGTGACCGACGGGACGGTGTCCGTGCGTTCCTTGGGTTGGCGCACATAGCGTGAGCCTTCCAGTGCGTGCGCACGCGAGCGCCGCGCGGACCACCATCCAACTGCCGCGCCAAGCGCGGTCGCAGCGGCGATCCAAAGCATTAACTCAACAACCGAAGCGGCATCGATCCCACCGACGACACCCATCACCGCAAGCAACACGCACACGGCAAGCAGCTGCGCCGCCAGCGGCAGCAAGCTGACTACGAGAATCGCGAGTGCACGGCTGTATTGCCGGACCGGCGCAGCCGCGAGCCAGAATTGCGTGTAGCGGACTTCCGCGCGCCGCCGCTGCTTGCCTACGGTCGAGAACGCATACCCTCCGATCACGATCATCGTCAGCACGCGATACGTGAGCAGAGCGGCGATCGCTGCGGGGAATTGCGCGCGCAACGTCAGCAAGAGAACAGCGAATGCACCGAGCGCCGCCAGACCGGCGGCGACAACGTTCGTCGCATGTGCTCGCGCGCGCGTCACGAGATTGCGCAGCGCGAGCCATTCAGCCAGCAGCAAAGGATGCCGCTGCAACATTGCTATTTCGCCGCCACCGAATTCGGGGGCCGGAGCTTGTTACGCAACGCGCGCAGACCGTACAAGGCGAAGATCACCACGAGCGCGACGATCATCCCCTTCAGCTGCTCGCCGCCGTCCTTGCCGCTGACGGTTTCGTAGAACAGCCACACGACCGCGCCCAACGCCGCTACCGGCACCAGCGGTCCGCCAGGGATCACGAACGGCTCCCCATCCATGCGCACATCGCGCTTGCGAAGCACGAGCGTCGCAATGGCGCACAGGAAATACAGGGACAGCGCAGCGAGGTTCGCGAACACCGTCAGCCACTTGAAACCGTCGATCTCCGTCAGCAGGCTGCCCACGAGTGCGACGGTGACGACCATCACGCCGTAGATGCCGATCGCGCGGTTGGGAGTGCGGAAATGCGGATGGACCGATGTCAGCACTCGCGGCAGGAAGCCATCGCGACTCATGGCGAACAAGCCGCGCGGCTCGGACAGCACGTTGGCGCTCAGGTACCCGAACATCGAGACGACGGCAGCGAAGATCATGATCGTACGCGCGACGGGCCCGAGCGCTATTCCCGCGGCTTCCGCGAGCGGCGTGTTGCCCGTGTTGGCCAGCGCCGGCCCCATGATTCCCAGCGCCACGTACTGAATCGCGAGATACAGGATGGTCGCTGCACCCAGCGCCAGCAGGATCGCTCGCGGCACGGTGCGCGCGGGATTCTTCACTTCGCCGCTCGGTACCGTGGCGCCTTCGATGCCCGAGAACGCGTAGATCATGATGCCGGCGGTGTTCAGCACCGTGCCTGCGCTTGGCACGCTCGCCCAGGCCAGATTGCTCGTGTCGATGAAGAACACGCCGATGAGGACGAAGAGCAGCAGCGGAACGAGCTTGACGACGGTGAGCGTCTGGAGCAGGCGCGCTCCGCTGCGCACGCCGCGCATGTTGAGCGTCACCAGGATCGCCACGCAGAGCACCATCAGCACTTGCGTGACCCACCCCGGTGCACCGCTCGTCAGCGCCAGCAGCGAGCGCACGACCGCAGTGATCGCCGCTGCCGCCGCGAACCAGCCCGTCGTGAACACCAGGCACCCAGCGACAAACCCGGCCATGGGGCCGAGCGCCGTTTCGACGTACGCATACGCGCCGCCCGTCGATGAGACGCGGCTGCCGGACTCCGCGAAGCACAGCACGACCAGCGCGATCACGATCGCGCACGCGACGTATGCGAGCGGAGCCGCGCCGCCGAGGCCGATCACCGCAAATGCCGGCAGCGAGAAAATTCCGCTGCCGACGGTGTAGTTGAAGATGTTCGCACCGAACTGGCGGACGCCCAACTCGCGCGACAGCAGTGCGTCCGGATTGCCGGATTTCCCGGCGACAGGATCGGCGCCGCTCATGACTTCTTCGGCGGACGAGCCGCGGGACGCGAGAGGCAACGGCCGAGCCACTGCTGCACGTTCGGATACGCGCTGAAGTCGAACTTCGCCGCCGAGCCCATCGAGAGCACCGACGCGACGTTGAGGTCAGCGAGCGTGAAGCTGGAGCCGAGCAGATAGTCGCGTTTCGCCAGGTGGCCGTTCAGGACTGACAACGGATGCTCGACCGCCTTGAGCGCCGCTTGCTCGGTGGCGGGATCCTTCGGGCTGCGCTCGCGGAAGTACTTCTCGAGCTCGCTGCCCGCCGGCGGCTCGAAGCGTTGCATGAAGAGCGTCACGAGCGGCTTTTCGACCTCGGTCATCGCCCAGAACGACCACTGCAGCATGCGCGCCTCGTCCTCGAGTGACCGGGGCACGAGCTCGCCGCCGTGCTTCTTCGCGAGGTAGATGTTGATCGCCATCGACTCGGCGAGACAGAAGCCGTCGTCGTCGATCGCGGGAATGCGGCCGGCGGGATTGATCGCTAGGAACTCCGGCGCCTGGGTGCCGCCGTCGGCGAAGTGCGTCGGAATGTGCTCGTGCTGCAGGCCGAGCTCGCGACACACCCATAGGGTGCGCGCCGCCCGCGATCCGGGGTGACCGTAGATTTTCAGCATGAAGTGACTCGTCTCGGGTGAGTTAGTAAATGGCGTCGTTATCCCCGGGGCGCCATTCTGCCAGTCACCCGTGCCCGGTCACTAGTCGAAACCTGTCATCTGTTCGGAAAATCTATCGCGATCTTGTCCGCGTTGAGCGCGGCCTCGTGCAGGGCCTCCGACAACGTCGGGTGCGCATGCATGGTCCGCTGCAGGTCTTCGGTGCTCGCCGAGTACTCCATCGCCAGCACGGCTTCGGCGATCAGCTCGCCGGCCATCGGTCCGATGATGTGCACGCCGAGGATCTCGTCGTCGTCGCTCGCGGAGACGATCTTGCAGAATCCGGCGGTCGCTTCCATGGCGCGGGCACGGCCGCTGGCCAGGAACGGGAACGAGCCGGTCTTGTACGGCCGCCCGCTCTTCTTGACCTCTTCCTCGCTGAGCCCGACCCACGCGATCTCCGGCGCGGTGTAGATCACCGACGGGATCGCCTTGTAGTTCACTTCCGCAATCTTGCCGGCGATCAGGTCGGCGACCATCACGCCCTCTTCCTTGCCCTTGTGCGCCAGCATCGGGCCGCGCACGAGGTCACCGACAGCCCACACATTGGCCGCAGCAGTGCGGCACTCGTGATCGACGGTGACGAAGCCACGCTCGTCGACCTGCACGCCGGTCCCTTCGCCGAGCAGATCCTTCGAGTACGGCCGGCGGCCGATCGCGACGACCACTTTGTCGACTTCGATGCTCTGCTCGCCCTTGGCGTCGGTGTACTTGAGCTTCACGCCGCCCGCGCTCTTGTCTGCGCCGGTGACTTTCGCGCCGAGGCGAACGTCGAGGCCAAGCTTCTTGAAGTGCTTCAGCGCTTCCTTCGACACGGCGCCATCCGCCATCGGCAGGAACGCTTCGAGCGCTTCGAGCACGACGACTTCGGAGCCGAGACGACGCCAGACGCTGCCGAGCTCGAGCCCGATGACGCCCGCGCCGATGACGCCGAGGCGTTTCGGCACGGCGTCGAACTCGAGCGCGCCCCACGAATCGACGATCTGCTTGCCGTCGAACTGCAGGCTCTTCAGCTCGATTGGCGCGGAGCCGGCCGCGAGCACGACGTGCTTCGCCGTCAGCTCCTCTTTCTTGCCGTCCTTGCCCGTGAACTCGACGCGGTTGCCGCTGAGGAGCTTGCCGTGACCCTGCAGGCCCGTCACGTTCGCGCCCTTGAACAGGCCGGCGATGCCGAGCGTCGACTGCTTGACGATCGTGGCGCGGCGCTTCTGCATGGCCGCGAGATCGAGCTCGACGTTGCCGACCTTCACGCCGTGCACTCCGAGCTCGTGCTGCGCGCGATGGAACAGCTCCGACGATTCGAGCAGCGCCTTCGACGGAATGCAGCCCGCGTTCAGGCACGTGCCGCCGAAAGCATAGGACCCGTCCTTGTTCTGCCACTCGTCGATGCAGGCGACTTTGAGCTTGTTCTGCCCGGCGCGGATCGCGCAGGGATAACCGGCGGGACCGCCGCCGATGACGATGACGTCGTATTGGGACATGCGGACTCGCTTCTTAAAGTTGGAGCAACAGGCGCGCCGGATCTTCCAGCGCATCTTTGATCGCGACCAGGAATTGCACGGACTCGCGCCCGTCGACGATGCGGTGATCGTAGGTCAGCGCCAGGTACATCATCGGGCGCACCTTGATCTCGCCGTTCACGACCATCGGGCGTTCCTGGATCTTGTGCATGCCGAGGATCGCGACCTGCGGCGGATTCAGGATCGGCGTCGACATCAGCGAGCCGAACACGCCGCCGTTGGTGAGCGTGAACGTGCCGCCGGTCAGCTCTTCGAGTGTGATGGAGCCGTCGCGCGCCTTCTGCGCGTACGCGCCGACCGCCACTTCGATCTCGGCGAAGCTCATCATCTCGGCATTGCGCAGCACCGGCACCATCAGGCCGCGGTCGGTCGAGACCGCGACGCCGATGTCGTAGAACTCGTGATAGACGATGTCGTTGCCGTCGAGCGAAGCATTGACCGCGGGGAAGCGGCGCAGCGCCTCGATCGACGCTTTGACGAAGAACGACATGAAGCCGAGCTTCACGCCGTGCGTCTTCTCGAACTTGTCTTTGTAGCGAGCGCGGATCTCGTTGATCGCAGTCAGGTCGATTTCGTTGAACGTCGTCAGCATCGCGGCAGTCGCTTGCGCCTGGATCAGGCGTTCGGCGATGCGGGCGCGCAGACGCGTCATCGGCACGCGCTGCTCCGTGCGTGCGCCAGTCGGCGCCGGCAACTTCACGGCAGGCGCGGGCTTCGCGGCTTTCGCCGGCGCAGTCTCCTTGCCAGCCATGTGCTGAATCACATCGCCCTTGCTGATGCGACCGTCGCGGCCGCTGCCCGCGATCTGGCCGGCGTCGAGCTTGTTCTCTGCAACCATGCGCTTGGCAGCAGGCGCGAGCTTCGCCGCGTTGCCACTCCCGCCCCCGCCTGCGGGGGCGGGTTGGGGTGGGGGCGACGCTGCCGCCGCAGCCGCCGGCTTCGCAACCGCCGCACCCGCTCCTTCTTCGAGAATCGCCAGCACCTGGCCGCTCGTGACCGTGGCGCCGTTCTCGACCTTGATCTCCTTGATCACACCGGACGACGGCGCCGGCACTTCCAGCACGACCTTGTCGGTCTCGAGATCGACGAGATTCTCGTCGCGACCGACCGCCTCGCCGGGCTTCTTGTGCCAGGCCACGAGCGTTGCGTCGGTGACGGACTCGGGCAGTTGCGGAACTTTGACTTCGATACTCATTCTTTATTTCCTGGTCCTCTGGTCGAAAGCGGCCAAGGCCCTTTCGACGAACGCCCGACAAAAGGCGTGACTTTTGCCGGGCTACTTCTCGCCAGCGGCGCGCAGGCGGCTGGTTTGCTGCAGCGTTTCTTCCGCGCTGGTCGAACGCAGCGCTGCATCCACGAGCTGCTTCTGTTGATCCATGTGCATCTGGGCGATGCCGGTGGCAGGCGCCGCGGCGGGTGCGCGACCGGCGTACAGCAATCGATGCTCGCGCGACAGCGGCTCGTTGAGGCGATGCCGGATCTGGTACCACGCGCCCTGGTTCTGCGGCTCTTCCTGGCACCAGACGATCTCGCGCGCCTGCGTGTACTTGCGAATGACCGCGGCGTACTCATCCGCGGGGAACGGGTACAGCTGTTCGACGCGCACGATGGCGACGTTGTGCAACCCGTCCGTGCGCCGCGATTCGAGCAGGTCGAAGTAGACCTTGCCGGAGCAGAACACCACTCGCGTCACCTTGGCGGCCGGAATGTCGTCGACCTCGTCGATCAGGCGGCGGAAGCTGCCGCGCGTCAGATCTTCGAGCGGCGAGACCGACAGTTTGTGACGCAGCAGGCTCTTCGGCGTCATGACGATGAGCGGCTTGCGGAAGTCCTGTCGCATCTGCCGCCGCAGCATGTGGAACATCTGCGCCGGCGTCGATGGCACGCACACTTGCATGTTGTGCTCCGCGCACAGCTGCAGGAAGCGCTCGAGCCGCGCCGAGGAATGCTCGGGGCCCTGCCCTTCATAGCCGTGCGGCAGCAGCATCGCCAGGCCGCACATACGGCCCCACTTCGCTTCGCCCGAGCTGATGAACTGATCGATGATCACCTGCGCGCCGTTCACGAAGTCGCCGAACTGCGCTTCCCACAACGTGAGGCAGTTGGGCTCGGTCGTCGAGAAGCCGTACTCGAAGCCAACGACCGCTTCTTCCGACAGGAGCGAGTCGATGACGGTGAAGCGCGGCTGGCTGGGCGCCAGGTTCTTCAGCGGAATGTAGGTCTCGCCGCGCTGCTGGCAGTGCCACACGGCGTGCCGATGGAAGAACGTGCCGCGGCCGCTGTCCTGGCCGACCAGGCGCACTTCGTGACCTTCCGTCAGCAACGTTGCATACGCGAGGTTCTCGGCGAAGCCCCAGTCGAGCGGCATCTGGCCCGCCGCCATCTTTTCGCGATCCTGCACGATGCGCGCAACTTGCCGGTGCAGAGTGATATTGGACGGCGGCGTGGTCAGCTTGGCCGCGAGCTCGCGCAGCTGCTCGATGCGCACGCCCGTCGGCACGGGCTGGTTCCAGTCAGCGTGCTGGAACTTGCTCCAGTCGACCGTGTGCTTGTTGCCGATCAGGCCGAGCGAGTGCTTCGCCTGCGACTTGCCCTCGTCGAGCTCGCGGCGGTATTGATCGACCATTGCGTCCGCATCCGCCATCGTCAGCGCGCCTTCGGCAGCCAGGCGATTGGCGTAGATCTGCCGCGGCGTCTCCTGGCTGCGGATCTTCTGATACATGAGCGGCTGCGTCGCCGCCGGCTCGTCGGCCTCGTTGTGACCGAGCTTGCGATAGCACACCAGGTCGATGACCGCGTCTTTGTGGAAGGTCATGCGGTAGTCCAGCGCGAGGCGTGCCACGAACACGACTGCTTCGACATCGTCGCCGTTCACGTGGAAGATCGGCGCCTCGATCATCTTGGCGACGTCGCTGCAATAGAGCGTCGAGCGCGCGTCGCGCGGATCGGAGGTCGTGAAGCCGACCTGGTTGTTGATGATCACGTGCAGCGTGCCGCCGGTATAGAAGCCGCGTGCTTGCGACATCTGCAGCGTTTCCATCACCACGCCCTGCCCCGCGAACGCCGCGTCGCCGTGGATCAGCAGCGCCGCGACCTTGTCGCCCTTCGTGTCGTTGCACCGCTGCTGACGCGCGCGTACCGAGCCTTCGACGACGGGGTTGACGACCTCGAGATGCGACGGGTTGAACGCCAGCGCGACGTGCACGTTGCCCGCCGGCGTGCGGATGTCGGTCGAGAAGCCCTTGTGGTACTTCACGTCGCCCGAGCCGCGCATGTGATTCGCGTCGTACTTGCCCTCGAACTCCGAGAACAGCTGTTGCGGCGACTTGCCGACGACATTGACCAGCACGTTGAGGCGGCCGCGATGCGCCATGCCGATCACGATCTCCTCGATGCCACGCTGGCCGCCCTGCTGGATCAGGTCGTCGAGCAGCGGGATGAGCGCGTCGCCGCCTTCCAGCGAGAAACGCTTCTGCGCCGGAAATTTGGTCGCGAGGTAGCGCTCGAGTCCTTCCGCAGACGTCAGGTGACGCAGCAGCGTGCGGCGCTCTTCAGCGGAGAAGCGATGCTGGACGCGGCCTTCCTGGAAGCGGTTCTGCAGCCACAGGCGCTCCTTGGAATCCGACACGTGCGCGAACTCGGCGCCGATCGTGCCGCAGTAGATGTGACGCAGCTGCGCCACGATGTCGCGCAGCTTCATGCGCTTCGCGATCGCCTCGGTGCGGCTGCCGGTGTAGAACTCGGTGTCTAGATCGGCTTCGCTCAGGCCGAAGTGCCCGAGCTCGAGCACCTCGGGCACGGGGCGCCGCATGAGTCCGAGCGGATCGATGTCCGCGACCAGGTGCCCGCGATTCGCATACACCTGCACGAGCCGCGCGACCGAGGCCTGCTTCGCTGAAACGTCTCCTGCCGGTGCCATGGCAGGCGCCGCAGCCGCGATCGTGGGTCGCGACGCGCGTTGTGCGAGCGCTTCGCGAATCGGCCCGTGCGCCGCCTCGTGACCGCCGCCGAGGCTCTTGAAGTATTCGCGCCAGGCCGGCTCGACCGACTCCGGATCGGCGAGAAACTGCTCGTAGAGCGATTCGACGTACGGGGCGTTGCCGCCTGAAAGCGGCGTGGAGTCGAGCAAGGCTCGCAAAGAGTCGCTCATTGCGCTCGCAAGTTCCTGTCTTATATGAAGAAGAAGACCGCTGCCGGCCGGCTCAAAGGGCGGCTAGTGTAGCCGAAATGCGGGCGATCCTCATTTCTGGAAATGGGGACATTCCTCATTTCCAGCAAGTGGCCGGGACGCGGCTCTTCTTACTTTCTTCCGGCGCGGGGTCCGCGTTGCACGCCGACGGGAAACTGCGTGACCGCCACGTCGTCGGTCGAATCGTCGGCGCGGGGCTTGCGGGGAGTCGGGACGATGCGATTGGCGCCGACGACCGTGACACCGGGCGGGATGTCGCGAGTCACGACGGCGTTGGCGCCGATCACGACACCCTGGCCGATGCGGACGTCGCCGAGCACGCGGGCACCGGCGCCGATATAGACGTCGTCGCCGATCAGCGGCGCAATGTTCTCGCGATGATCGCGGCCGCCGATCGTCACCTGCTGCATGATCGTCACGCGCCGGCCAATGACCGCCTGCGGATGGACGATGATGCCGTAGGGATGCGGCATGTGAACGTCCGGCGGCAGACGGCTCTGGATGTCGCTGTTGAACAGCACGCGCACGAACCGGCTGAGCAGCGGAATCGAGCGCCGGGAAAAGAACAGCAGGAACTTGGTCTGGGTCGGATTGCCGGTGGCTTCCTGCGGCAGGCCGAGTCGCTGCGCCGTGCGGCGCGCCAGCTGCGACGCGATAGCGCACTCCGCTTGCGCGACCACCCGATCGAGGGGTTGATCGGCGTCGAGCACGACGACGTTCTCGTGACCGCCGAGCAGCCGGCGGTACTCGCCGCGCAGCCGCGTCGCCTCCTCTTCGCCCAACTCGCTCTGCTCGCCCTGGCGCTCCTGCAGCGCCTGGGAAGGAATGTCGAACACCAGCCACAGGTGTGGCCGCGGCACCCAGCGCAACAGCAGCCGCGCGAACGTGAGCGCGTGATCGATGCGATAGCGGCGCGGATCGACCAGCACGTCGTCGAAGTAGCGGTTCGAAACGACCAGCGTCGAGCGCACCAGCTTCGGTCGGATCCACAGCCAGTAGCCGACCCAGTAATCCGCGACGAACATCATCAGCTTGACGATCGTGGTGAAGCGGCCGCGCGGCTCACGCTTGCGCGTCGAGCGGCCCGGCTTGATCGTGCCTGCCCGCATCACGCCCGGACGCAGCTCCATCGTGTGCGCGGTCTCGAAGATCTCGAGCGGCCGGCCGCTCAGCGCCTCGATGACGCTGCCCTTGCCGCTGCCCGGCGGACCGAGACATGCGATCAACAGTCCTGGCGGACGAAACCACGTGCGCAGCCGCGTGAGCTCCTCGCGAAACCACACGGGCGGCGGAACGATATTGCGGAAATGCAGCGCGCTTTGCAGAGAGCGCAGGCACGCGCGTGTCGCCTCCCAATCGCCTGTTGCCGCGGCGCGCAGAATGACGCCGCCTTCGCGATCGGCGCGCCAATAGCGCTCGACCTGCCTGGCTGTGCCGAGCGAATCGAGCTTCGCCAGCGTGCTGAGCTGGTCGGCGTCGCGCTCTGTGATTGCGGCAGCGTCCACACAACGCAACAGCCGCCAGAGAAACTCCCGGGCGGGCGCGACACGCCGTGTAGCTCTGACACGATCGCTCAACAATTCGTCGGCAGTGAACACGACATAGCCACAGCGCACGTAGTCGGTGCGCACGGCGATGGTCGTGAATTGCGGATGCTCCTCGCGGCTGGTGCAGCTCAGGCGATAGAGATGGACACCTTCGGGCGCCTGTCGATAGTCGATGACCTCGACCTCTTCATGCGCGGCGAATGAACGCAGCAGGCCTGGAATGCGCGCCAACGCATTGCGCGCGACGATCAGCTCGATCCGCTCGCCAGTCGGAGCGCCGAGCACGCAGTATTCGAGAGGTTGGTCGTCGAGATATCGGAACAGCGCCGCGGGCGCGGGCGAACTCTGCATCGGCTCTCGCCTTTGCCTCAGAACGGCAGGTGGATGCCGCCGTGGAGCGCCTCGGCGGCCACCGCGAGCACGCAGAAGAACATCGCGATCCACGTATGCAGCTGAGTCTTGCGCATGAAAATCTCCGTGAGGTGCGAACGGTCAGTAGGCGTTCCGGTCGCGCCACACCAATAACGCAGTTCTCACCAGAATGTTCAGATCCAGGCGCAAAGACCAGTTGCGCAGGTAGTCGAGGTCGTACTCGACGCGCTTTTCCATCTTCTCGACGGTCTCGGTCTCGCCGCGATAGCCGTTCACCTGCGCCCAGCCGGTGATGCCCGGGCGGACTTTGTGACGCAGCATGTAGCCGGCGATGACCTTGCGGTATTCCTCGTTGTGACTGACGGCGTGCGGCCGCGGACCGACCAGGCTCATGGTGCCGCCGATCACGTTGAACAGCTGCGGCAGCTCATCCAGCGACGTGCGGCGCAGGAAACCGCCGAATTTCGTCACGCGCGGATCGTTGCGCTGCGCCTGGGTGACCCTCTGCCCGTCTTCCAGCACCCGCATGGTGCGGAACTTGTAGACGTTGATCGACTCGCCGTACATGCCGTAGCGCCGCTGCCGGAACAGCACCGGCCCGGACGAGCTCAGCCGCACGCCGAGCGCGAGCGCGAGCAGCACCGGCCAGATCACCATCAGGATGCACGTCGCGAACACTATGTCGCTGCCGCGCTTGAGAACGCCGTTCATGCCGGCGAACGGAGTTTCGCGAACCGCGAAGAGCGGAATGCCGTCGAGATCGCACACCTGCGCCTGCATCGTGTCGAACACGTACAGGTCGGGCACGAAGTAGACGGACGCGGTCGTGTCTTTGAGCTCCTCCAGCAGGCGCGTGACGCGCTCGTCCGGACGCATCGGCAGGCAGATGTAAATACTGCTCACACTGTTGAGGCGCACGTAGTCCGCGATATCGTTGGTGCCACCGAGCAACTGCTCGTCGGAGAGTCCCGGCAAGCGCTCGCTGTGGCGATCGTCGAAGAAGCCGCGGAACGTGCCGAGATGCGGATTCGCATGCAGCCGCCGCGCGAGTCGTGCGCCGACTTCATTCGCGCCGACGATGACGTGGCTTTGTAAAATTTTTCCACGCAGCGCCGAGAACGCGGCGTACCGACGGAAGCCGACCTGTGCCGCGACTACAACAAAGGGAGTAATCGCGAACCACGTAAGGATTACTCTGCGCGAGAACAGCTCAGTGACCTTCAGCGCGAACGCCAGCAGCAGTAGCGCGGCCGACACGAGCAACCATTCGCTGAAGATGCGATGCGTGAGCAGCATCCACAAACCGTTCTTGCCGGAGCTGTCGAGCACAGGATCGCTTACGACCTGCGCGGAAATCAGGAACGCCAGCGCGGCCAGCGCCAGATAGTGCTGCGAAAGCGGCGAGCCATACGCGATCACCGTCAACAACAGCGTAGAGACGATGACAGTGGGATTGAGGATGTGACGCAGCAGCGCGACCGACGGCGGCTCGGATGTGCCGCGCTGAATGCGATCGATGCGATAGCTCGGGCGGGCTACGTCACTTGCGTACGCCGGCGCGCGAATACCTTTCATCTGCATTGATTCGCGCATGAACGATCGACGTGGAAGAAGAAAACAACACGTGCCTAACTGTCTCGCGCAGGAAAAGTTCCTGCGGTGGCGGCGCGTTCGTTGGACGCATATTCACCGCAAGGTGGCGGCGTGAAAAGTTGTTGCCCGCAGCCGACGTCAGCGATTGGTAGACATTACCGTGCAAAAAAGAAAAAGCGCGCATCGCAGCCGATGCGCGCCTTTGTAGGGACAATTCCCTCAGCGGGCCATGTCGGGCGCGCGCTGTCCCAATCCTTCTTCGATCCGGTGCACGAGCTCGATGAGTTTCGGACGCACGTCGTTCAGCAGATAGCTCGACGACACTTTGAACGCCGGCGCACCGCAGTTGATCGCCATCGGCGGCAGACCGTTCCCGGGCCGGAAGCCCACGGCGATGCCGTTGACGTCCGGCTGCCACTCGCCGAACGAGGCGCACACACCGACCTCCTGGTACATCGCGAGCGACTTGTCGATGCCCTGCTTCAGAGCCGGCCATGCAACGTGATCGAGCTCTTTCAGCTGATCGAGCAGATCTGTGCGCTCGGTGTCGCCGCACACGGCGAGATACGCGCGACCGATCGCGGCGGTGCCGAGCTGCAGACGCATGCCGACTTCCATGTTGAGCGACAGCACTGCGTTGCCCTTGCACACTTCGATGCAAACCATGCTCAGACGTTGACGCGCGCCGAGCGCCACCGATGTGCCGGTCGCATCGGCGAGCTCCTGCATCAGCGGCCGCGCCAGATCGCGCACTTCGAAGCGGCCGAGCACTGCGCTGCCCAGTGCGAGCGTCGCGGTGCCGAGCCGGTACTTGCCCGACTCTTTCACGTAGTGCAGGTAGCCGAGCTTGGTCAGCGTGTAGGTGAGCCGCGAGACCGTCGACTTCGGCAAACGGCAACGCTCGGAAATGTCCTGGTTGCCGAGCAAGCGGCTGCCGCTGCGGAAGCAGGACAGCACATCCAGTCCGCGCGACAAGGCCGTGACGAAGTGCCGGTCCTGCTTGCCGACGCGCGGCCGCTGCGCAGCGGCGGCTGCGCTGGCCGCAACGCCCGCGCTTTCGATCATCCGGGTCGTATCTGATGCTCTCGTCGCCATAAAGGTATCCGCCCTTGTTTCAATCGCTGATGAATGTCGCCCATGATGTTCAACCGGCGCGTGCCGCGCCCGCGCGCGCACTCTCCGCTTCCTGCAGCGCCCGCCACTGGACCTTGCCGGTCGCCGACTTCGGCAAGGCATCGACGAACTCGATGACGCGCGGATGCTTGTAGACGGCCATGTTCTGGCGCGTCCATTCGATGATGTCGTTCTCGCTGACCTTGCCCTTGTGCGTCGGCCGCAGCACTACGACGGCCTTGACCGTCTCGCCGCGATGCGCGTCCTTCGACGCGATCACGCACGCTTCCTGGATCGCAGGATGCTGGTACATCTGCGCTTCCACTTCGGCCGGCCACACCTTGTAGCCGGACGCGTTGATCATTCGCTTCAGGCGGTCGACCAGGAAGAAATAGCCGTCCGGATCGACGTAACCGAGATCGCCGGTGCGGAAGAAGCGTTTGCCGTCGAGCTCGATGAACGCCGCGCGCGTCGCCTCCTCGTTGCGCCAGTAGCCGCGGAAGACCTGCGGGCCGTGCGACACGATCTCACCGATCTGTCCGTCCGGCTGTTCCTTGAGCGTGTCGGGATCGATGATGCGCGAATCGGTGTTGCAGATCGGGATGCCGAGGCACTGCCGCTTCGGACGATCCGGCGGATTGATGTGCGTCGGCGCGATCGTTTCGGTGAGCCCGTACCCCTCGACATATGCCGAGCCGATCAGCTGCTGCAGCCGCTCGCCGACCGCGGCCGGCATTGCCGCGCCGCCGCCCGACATCTTCTGCAGTGACGAGAGGTCGTACTCATCGAGGCGCGGGTTCGCGAGAAAGTCGATGACCATCGTCGAGATCGCGGTCCACGAGATCAGCCGGTACTTCTGGATCAGCTCGGCGGCGACGTCGCGATCCCAGCGGCACATCAACACGATGGTGCTGCCCTGGTAGATGGGCGCGTTCATGCCGCCCTGCATGCTCGTGACGTGGAAGAACGGCAGAACGACCAGCTGGTTGCTGTCCTGCGTGGCGTAGAACCACACGGAATTGACCGTGAGCGTGTGCATCACGTTGCGATGCGTGAGCATGCAGCCCTTCGGCCGGCCGGTCGTACCGGAGCTGTACGGAATCACGCAAAGATCGTCCGGACCCATGCGCAGCTCGCCGGGCTTGCGCTCGGCGGCGAGCGCTGCGCTCCACAACGTCACGCCTGCATCGGAGATCGCCTGGCGCGGCGCACTCACCACTTCCGGCATGCGCAGCTTGGTCGCGGGATCGATGTAATCGCTGTAGGCGGCGACGATCGCGCGATCGACGTTCGCGCCGAGCAGGGGCTTAAGCTGCGGATAGACTTCCTGCGCGACGAGCGCGACCTTCGCACCGCTGTCCTGCACGTAGTGCTCGAGCTCGGCGGTCACGCTCATCGGATTGACCGGCACGACGATCGCGTTGGCGCGCAGGATTGCGTAGTACGAAACGATGAACTGCGGGCTGTTCTGCATCACCAGCAGGACGCGATCGCCCTGTTGCACTCCGCAATCCTGCTGCAGGTATCCCGCCAGCTGCTCGGCCTGCTGCTTGAACTGCGAAAACGTGATTGCGCCTTCGAAGAAGACGACGAACGGCTTGTCCGGATAGCGCGCCGCGGCAACGGTCGCGTTGTAGAACAGGTTCGTCGCCGGCACGGTAAGATCGTGCGGCAGTGCCTTGGGCCAGAATTCGAAATACTTGCGGGACATGAATCCGCGGCTCCCCCTCTGCTTCGTTGGATGCGGCGCCGACGTCAGGTTCCACAATGCGGGCGCCTATTCTGCCGGCGAAGCTAACACAGTTCGCAGGGCGCAACCAAGCCTTGTATGCAACGAACAGTCAACGAGGCTACGTTGCCACTAACAAAATATGCTTCAATCACTTAACGTAAGGGGCCGGGATGCATCGCGACGTTGCCGGCGCCGGGCGGCACCCCTATCATCGCCGTCCACTGTGAGAACTATTATTCTGCATCGCGAAAGTCGGGAGTCTCCATGGATCTGAACTTCACTCCGGAAGAACTGGCGTTCCGCGACGAAGTCCGCGCGTTCATGCGCGAGCAATTGCCCGCTGACATCGCTCAGCGCATCAAGAACGGCTTGTCGATTCCGGCGGAGGCGACCACGCGCTGGCAGAAGCTGCTCTTCAAGCGCGGTTGGGGCGCGCCAACGTGGCCGAAACAATTCGGCGGCACCGGCTGGACTCCGGTTCAGCTGCACATCTTCGATGAGGAGTCAGCCGCGGCCGGCGCGCCGCGCACACTGCCGTTCGGTTTGAAGATGGTCGGACCTGTGATCATGGCTTTCGGCAACCAGACGCAGCAGCAGCGCTGGCTGCCACGCATCGTCAGCGGCGAAGACTGGTGGTGCCAGGGCTACTCGGAGCCGGGCGCGGGCTCGGACCTTGCGTCGCTCAAGACGCGCGCCGAGCGCCAGGGCGAGCACTACGTCGTCAACGGGCAGAAAACCTGGAACACGCTCGGACAGTACGCCGACTGGATCTTCTGCCTCGTGCGCACCGATCCGAACGCGCCGAAGCAGCAGCAGGGCATCTCCTTCCTGCTGATCGACATGAAGTCGCCCGGCATCACCGTGCGCCCGATCATCACGATGGAAGGCGCCCACGAGGTGAACGAGGTCTGGCTGGAAAACGTCAAGGTGCCGGTCGAGAACCGCATCGGCGAAGAGAACAAAGGCTGGACCTACGCGAAGTTCCTGCTCGGCCACGAGCGCACCAACATCGCGGGCGTCGGCGCGTCCAAGCGCGAGCTGCAGCGGCTCAAGGACATCGCGCGCCAGGAAACGAAGAACGGCCGCCCGCTCATCGAGGATCCGCTGTTCGCCGCGCGCATCGCGCAGGTCGAGATCGATCTGATGGCGCTCGAGATGACCAGCCTGCGCGTGCTCTCGGCGGAAGCGCAGAAGCGCACGCCGGGCCCGGAAGCTTCGATCCTCAAGATCAAGGGCACTGAAGTGCAGCAGGCGTTGAGCGAGCTGATGATGTACGCGGTCGGGCCCTACGCCCTGCCCTTCGAGCGCGGCTCGCGCGAGGAAGGCGACTTGCGCAGCATCGCCGGTCCGGCCTACGCAGCGCCGCTGGCCGCCACGTACTGCAACTATCGCAAGGTCTCGATCTACGGCGGCTCGAACGAGATCCAGCGCAACATCATCTCGCAGATGATCCTCGGTCTATAAGGTTCATTCATGGATTTCAATTTCACCGATGAACAGCAGCTGCTCGCCGACACCGTGCGGCGCTTCGTGCGCGAGCACTATTCGTTCGAAGCGCGGCGCGAGATCCTGAAGTCGAAGGACGGCTGGAGCCGCGACCTCTGGCAACAGCTGGCGGGTCTCGGCCTGACGGCGCTGAACGTGCCCGAAGAGCATGGCGGACTGGGCGCAGGCCCTATCGATACGATGCTGGTGATGAATGCGCTCGGTGAAGGCCTGGTGCTGGAGCCATACCTGAGCGCTGCGGTGATCACGCCCGCGCTGCTCAATCGCATCGACGATGCGAAGGCCGCGGCGGATCTGCTGCCGGCCATCGCATCGGGCGAGCGCATCGTCATCGTTGCGCACCAGGAGCCGAAGACGCGCGGCGAGCTCAACCACGTCGCGACGCGTGCGGAGAAGAGCGGCGACAGCTACGTGCTCGACGGTCACAAGAGTGTCGTGGTGAACGGCGGCGCGGCCGACGAGCTCATCATCAGCGCGCGCACCAGCGGCAAGACCGACGATCGCGACGGGATTTCATTGTTCCGGGTCGCACCGGGCGCGAGCGGACTGAAGCTGAAGAGCTATCGCACGATCGACGAGCAGCAGGCTGCCGACATCGAGCTGACGAAGGTCAAAGTGCCGGCGACTGCGCTGGTCGGCGCCGAAGGCCGCGCATTCGCCGCGATCGAAGCCGCGCACGATCTGGGATTGAGTGCGATCTGCGCGGAAGCTGTCGGCATCATGAAGGCCGTCAACAACGCGACGCTCGAATACACGAAAAACCGCAAGCAGTTCGGCCAGCCGATCGCGAAGTTCCAGGTGCTGCAGCACCGGATGGCCGACATGTTCCTGAATGCCGAGCAGGCGACGTCGATGAGCTATCTCGCCGCGATCAGGTGCGTCGAGCCGGATGCAGGCGAGCGCCGCCGCGCGTTGTCAGCCGCAAAGGTCGCCGTCGGGCAGTCCGGCCGCTTCGTCGGGCAGCAGGCGATCCAGCTGCACGGCGGCATGGGCATGACCGACGAGCTGATCGTCAGTCATTACTTCAAGCGTCTGACCGCGATCGACCTGACGTTCGGCGATACGGATTTTCACATTCAGCAGTTCATCCAGTCAGGCTAAAGCCCGCCCACTGTGTGGGTCAGGCTTCAGCCTGACTCCCGATCCTCAGCTCTTCTTCTCCGCCTCGTTTTCCTTCTTGGCGGCGTCGCACGCTTCCTTCGTCAGCATCACGTAGCCCTTGCCCTTGCAGCTGTTCTGCCCCTGGCAGGAGCTCGTCGCCGTTGCGCAGGCCGACTTGCCCTTGCACGCATTGCCGCCCTGGCACTTCACTTTCGCATCTTCGGCGTGCGCCGTCGTGACCGCGACACTGCCGAAAAGCAGAGCAGCAGCAGTCGCGAGCGCCATGCCTGTGGTCTTCAGCTTGGCCATCGAGAAGTCTCCTGTTGATGAGTCCCGCCGCGGATTGTAGCCGCTCGCGCGTTCAAGGTCGCGAAGCGCGCTTCGCCAGGTATTCGCGCGCTGCGAGCATCGCCGGGCGTTCAGTGTCGGCATCTTGCGTCAATGCCAGGAGCCGCTCGTAGTACACGCGTGCATCTTCTTCATGCTTGAGTGCGACGGACGCGCGCGCGGCGCCCGCGAGCGATCGATAGCGATTCGGCACCATTTGCAATGACGCGACGAACTCGCGTTGCGCCTGTCCCGGCTGGCCGGCCTCCAGCAACATCTCGCCGAGCAGCTCGCGCATCGGCGACAGGCGGTTTTCCATCGCAACGTTCTTCTCCTCGTGATCCTCGAGCTCCGCGGCCTCGCGCATGGATGCGAACGCCTTGTGCGGACGGCGCTCAGCCAGCGCAATCCACGCTTCAGCTGCCAGCGTGTAGATGTCGACCTGCGCTGCCCAGTACGTTTCGTTCCCCGCAACCAGCTTCGCTCGCAGCGGCGCAAGCTCGATGACGCTGCGGCGGGCGGCAGATGGATCGCCGGATCGTGCAGCGCCCAGCGCCCTGCCGAACAGAGTCACAACTTCCGCCTGCGGATAGGGAGATGGCGCCGGCGACAGCGCAGCGGCTTCCGCCCATTCGCCGCGCTCGATCGCATAGCGCACCGGAATCGCCGCGAACGCGGTGTGTCCGGAGAGTCGATAGTCACCGGGAAGCTGGCTCACGGAGTTGCGCTCATCGAGGATCGCCTTCGCGCGCTTGTCCTGCCCGAGCTGCAGGTAGGCGTTGGTCAGGAAATCGAGCGAGTGGTACCGCGCCGGATTCGCGGCAGGGTTGATTGATCCTGCAGTCGAACGCGCTGCATACGCCTTCGTCGCAGCGTCGGACGCGAGGTCGGCACCGATCGCTTCGCGCCACATGCCGAGCGTCGAGAAGATATGCGATGGCATGTGCAGCGCGTGCGGTGCGGACGGAGCAAGTGCCGCGTAACGTCGCGCCGCCGGCAAGCCGCGTGCAGCGATCGGTGCGTAGTCGTAGCTGTGAATGATCAGGTGCGCGATGCCCGGATGATCCGGAAACGTCTTCGCCAGCGGCTCCAGGATCGCGGCGGCCTTGAGCTGACGGTAATAGGACTTGTCGGTCAGATCGACTGCCTCATTGAGCGCCAGCGCGTAGAACACCGCGATCTCCGCATCGTCCGGATAGCGCTCGTGCAGGTTGCCCATCGCCCGCTCGTAGCGGGCCGTGCGCGTCTTCTGATCGACGGTCTCGTAGTCTTCATAGAACAGCGCCACTGCTTCGATCCATTCCCGCTCGCGAGCTGTCGCTGCATTCGCCGCTCGCGCTTTCTGGATCGCCTGCCAGCCGGCACCCAGCAGCTCCTTGGAGAACGGTGGCACCAGAGGATTGGGTCGCTGGCTCATGGCGATGCCCCAATAGGCCATGGCGCAAGAAGGCTCCGCAGCCGCGATCGCAGTGAACGCCTTGACTGTCTCCGGGAAAAAGAACGAGTGCAGCAGGGTCACTGCGCGATCGAACTGCGGCTGGGTCTCGGCGCTGCAAGAGGTTGAGAGATGTGCCGTGCCGAAGTGCTCCGAGGGCGAATGCTCCTGCGCTCGTGCGACGCCGGTCAGCAGCAGGCAAGCGCCGAGGCCGGCCAGCGCCGCTGACTTCATGGCAGCCGGCTCAACGGCAACCGCTGCGGATTCTCCAGGTGGCCTTTGCCCGGCACGAAATTCACTTCGAGGCGAATGCCCTCGGGATCTTCGAACAGCAGCGAGTAGTAACCCGGCGCCCAGGTCCCTTCCGCCGGAGCGCGTATGATCCTGACGTCGCGCTGGCGCAGAAACGCATAGAGCTCATCGATGTCTTCCCGCGAGCGGGCTCGGAAACAGACATGGTGCAGCCCGATGCGTCGTTGATCGAACGCTGCACTGCGGTTCTCCTCGGACGAACGGGTGATTGCAACGGCAGTGCGACCGCCGATCATGTAAAGGAACTCGGGATTCTTGACGACCGCCTGCAGGCCCATGAAGGCGAGCACTGCTTCGTAGAAGGGCACGGCGCGCTCGAGGTCGTTGACGGTGAGCTGGATGTGAGCGATTCCGTTGATTTCCATGGCAGGTCACGCTCGAGCCGGACACATACTATATAGACGCCGTTCACAGATTTCGCGTCGCGGCCGCTGGAGCCACATCCAATTCGCGCTTGCCTGCGTAGAAGGGGCAACACGCTGGAGAACTACAAATGCGCACGCTGCTGGTCGCCCTCCTTCTCCTCTGGACCGTCCCCGGTTACGCCGCCGAAGCAAAGACTGCCCGGATCGACTGGGAGCCCTGGTCGGACGGCGTGTTCGAGCGAGCCGCGCGCGAGAACCGCTTCGTGCTGCTCGACCTCGAAGCCGTGTGGTGCCACTGGTGCCACGTCATGGACGAGGTGACCTACAGCGATCCGAAGGTGATCGAGCTCATCAAGTCGCGCTACATCGCGGTACGCGTCGACCAGGACTCGCGACCGGACATCTCGCGCCGCTACGAGGACTACGGCTGGCCGGCGACGGTCGTGTTCAATGCCGAGGGCGGCGAGATCGTGAAGCGTCGCGGCTATCTCGCGCCGCCGGTGATGATCTCGATGCTGCAGGAAATCATCGTCGATCCGAGCCCGGTGGACTACGGCGATGACGAGCCGGTCGCGAAGTTCGCCGACAACGCGCTGCTCTCGCCCAAAGTGCGCCAGTCGCTGGAGCGCGCGTTCTACGACACGCACGATCCGAAGCTCGGCGGCCTCAAGCAGTTCCAGAAATTCATCGATCGCGACACCGTCGAGTACGGCCTGTTGCGCGCAGCCCAGGGCGACAGCCAGGCCGAAGCGAACACCCGCCGCACGCTGACTGCTGCGCTGAAACTGGTCGATCCGGCGTGGGGCGGGGTCTACCAGTATTCGACGGACTCCGATTGGGATCATCCGCACTACGAGAAGATCATGGCCATGCAGGCCGAACCGCTGCGCCTGTATGCACTTGCCTATGGGCAGTTCGGCGACGCTCGCTATCTGCAAGCGGTGCGCGATATCCATCGCTATGCGACGACGTTTCTGCGCAGCCCGGAAGGTGCGTTCTACACGAGCCAGGATGCCGATCTCGTCAGAGGCGAGCACTCCGAGAAATACTTCGCGCTCGACGACGCGGGACGCCGCAAACTCGGCGTTCCCGTCGTCGACAAACATCGCTACGCGCGTGAGAACGGCTGGATGATCCATGCGCTCGCGACTGCCTATACGGTAACCGGCGATCGCACCTATCTTGACGATGCGCAGCGCGCGGCGCGCTGGATCGTCGCCAATCGCTCGCTGTCAGGTGGCGGCTTCCGCCACGATGAGCGCGACGTCGCGGGACCGTACCTCGAAGACACGCTGGCGATGAGCGAAGCGTTCCTCGCCCTCTACACCGCGACGGGCGATCGCAAATGGCTGGCGAATGCTGAGGCCGGGGCCGCTTTCATCGAGCAGCACTTTCGCGGCCCGCAACCGGGCTACGTGACGAGCGCCCCGCGTGCCGGCGCGAAGCTGCAACCGAAGTCGAATATCGACGAGAACATTCCCCTCGCCCGCTTCGCCAACCTGCTGCATCGCTATACCGGCAACGCGCGCTATCGGACCATGAGCGACTACGCATTGCGCATGCTCGTGACCGACCAGATCGCGAGCTCCCAGCTCACTGCACCCGGCATCCTGCTCGCCGCGTTTGAGTCCGCTAACGATCCGCTGCACATCACGATCGTTGGCGGCAAGAGCGACGCAGCGGCCGTGACATTGTTCGAGTCCGCGATTCGCTACACCGCCGTCTACCGTAGGATCGAGTGGTGGGACCGGCGCGAGGGCAACATGCCGAATCCGGATGTGCGCTATCCGCAGCTACCGCGCGCCGCGGCGTTCATCTGCACGGACAGCACATGCTCGTTGCCGATCTTCGATGCAGCGAAGGTGACGACCGAGATCCAGCGCTCGGTTCGCAGGGTGACGAAGACCTGAGACCGCGGGGTTACGGCTTCTTCTCTTCGAGCTCGAGCTTCGGAATGCCGAACTGTCCCTCCAGCTCGTGCAGCTTGCGCATGTCGATCGAGCCGACGATGTTCACGATCGTGAACTCGCGCGGCTGGCTGGCGATGATCGCCAGCCCGTTGGCGCGTTCCTGCTCGACCAGGATGTAGATGTCGACCTTCTGCTGCTCCTTGCGGCTGCGAACCTGTACGAGCTGCTGCCAGCCCGGCGTGCCGAGCTGCTTGCGGACCAGCTCGACGTCCGTTTTGGGATAGGCGAAGTCCTCGTCGAACTTGTAGCTGCGGACGTAGATTCCCCTGATGCCCTGGATCGCCGCTTTCGCCGCCGCGTCCTGGGGATCCGCCGGGTCCAGGAAACGTGCGGCCAGTCCCAGCAGCGCCGGATCGAGCGTGATCGACACGCTCTCGCTCGCCTTGTCGGCGAGCCCTTCGAAGTTCGGCAGCTTGAGTTGACCGTCCGCGGCCAGCGCGGCAGCGCTTGCACACAGGCACAACGCCCCACCAAGGATCGCGACAGCGTGCTTGAAGAATGCAGTCATGATCAGGCACCGTTTCCATCGTCTGGCGGCGGCGATTCGCGATTCACCGCCTGGTATGCGACATCCAGCTTCTCTCCCGTCAGCCGCAGCGCTTCGAGCAGCTGCCGGCGCGCTTCCAGCCCCTGCTGCTCGCGCCGCTCCTGCCATTGGTAAGTCCCCAGAACTGCAACGAACGCCAGCGACGCGGCGATTGCCAGCGGCACGGCCCAGCGCACTTTCGTGCGAGGGCGCGCGGGTTCGTTCGAGATGCGCGCCATCACGCGTTGGTCGAAGCCCTCTTCGGGATCGACCGGCCGCAATGCGTCGCGCAGCTGCTGTTCGAAGTCTTTGCTCATCGTGACGGCTCGCTCACGCTCGGCCGAATGTCGTCGTCGACAATCGCCGCGCCCAGCACCCGGGCCCGCAGCGACGTCAGCGAGCGCTTGAGATGACTCTTGACGGTGTTGATTGGCATGTCGAGCGTGCTCGCGATGTCGACGGGATCGAGATCTTCCTGGTACCGCAGCACCAGTACCGCGCGTGCTGCAGGCGGGAGCTGCGCTACGAGCTCGGCCATGCGCCGCTGCAGAAGTGGATCGATCTCGCCAGCCTCATCGACGACCGCGTCTGCCTCTGTCAACGGCTCGTTGTCGTGCCGCGCCTCCTGCCGGATGCGATCGATCGCGCGATTCACGGTGACTTTGCGCAACCAGAACGCGAGGTGAGCGTCGGAGCCGATGGCGTCGAGCGAGCGATACAACTGCAGAAACACCTCCTGCGCCAGGTCTTCCGCGCGATGGCGGTCCGCGAGCATGCGTAACGCGATGCTATACACGGTGCGCTGATAGCGGCGGACCAGCGCGGCGAATGCAGCAGCTTCGCCGGCGCTGGCGCGGGTCAACAACTCGTCCGGCGAACATGCCTCGCTCGCTTTCACGTCGCGCTGCGGCCAAGGCAACGATCAGCGCAATGCGCCGTCGAGATCCACGTGCAGATCCACATGGCGCTGCAGTTTCGCCACCTGGTCGAGGTCGATCGAGCCGACGATATTGAGGATCGTGAACTTGCGCGGCTCGCTGGCCACGACTGCGAACCCTTTCGCGTGATCGGCGTCCAGCGCGACGTAGACATCGACGTCCTGCTGCTGTTCCTTGCCGCGCTTGTGAACCTGCACGAGGTGTGTCCAGGCCGGCGTCGCGAGCTGGGCGCGCACGCCGTCGACGTCCTCTTTGGAATAGGCGAAGTCCGAGTCGAATTCGTAGCTGCGGATGACAATCGACTTGATCCCGGAGAGCAGCTTTTTGACTTCTGCGTCCTGCGCATCATCCGCTTCCATGAACTTGCTGGCGAGTGCCAGCGGCCAGGCGCCGAGCGTCACGTCGACGACTTCGGTGGCCTTCGACTGCAGGTGGGAGAAGGAAGGCAGGTCGAGCTGACCGACCCGGTCGGCGGCAACCGCCCGCAGCGGCAGAACCAGACCGGCCGCCAGGCAACCCGCGAGGAAGCCGGTTGCCGCAAGGGAACGCAGATACATGGTGTTCTCCTGTCCGGGACCGGCACGGAATAGCCGGTCCTCTGCAGAAGAATACGGAGGCATTGGCGCTGCAGGGTGCAGCGCTGAGAGGCGGGTGTCAGCGGATCCGGAGCGATCCGGTACGGCGGCTGCGCCAGGCGATTGCGCCAAAACCCAGCAGCATCAGGGCGAGATCGACGGCTCATCGACTGCGACCAGGCGGAGGTTATCGAAGCCTGCGGCCCGCCTAAGTCGGAAATGATCGTGAAATCGATGAAGGTCAGATTGCGCCACACCGAGCCGGTGAAGTCCCGCGTGCAGACGGTCGAGCCGTCGCAGGTCGCGCCGAAGCTCAGCACCATGCTGCCGCCGGCGGATGAATCGCCGCGGAAGATCGGCTCGCCCATGAGCTCCATTCCGAGCAGGTCGAAAGCCGCGCCGCCGCGATCCAGACGCATCGTCGCCGGCTCCGTGCTGCAACCGGAGCTGTCCCAGCCGAACCAGTTGCTGCCGCTCGGATTGTCGCTGCTTGAAACGTCCCAGTGACAATTCGGCGTGAGCCGGAAGCCGTCCTCGAGATACGGCACGGTGTCGGTCGTGCGCGTTTCCGAGTCGAAATCGATCGTGATGAAGCCGGCGAAGGCCGGTGCGGCAGCGAGCGCGCCGAGGAGCGTGAGACAAGCGCGAAGAATGCGAGACTGAATCGACACCACTGAACTCCCTCGTGCTTGTTTTCGCGCGAGAGTCTGTTCAAGAAAATCGTGATGTAAAGAAAAACGGAGTGGTCCGAAAGGGCTAAGCCCACGAGCACGACATAACGCGTGCGATTTGTAGGACGAATGATGGCGAGCGGCGGAAGTGGAGCGCGGCGTGACGTGACGCCTGGGGATACCTATATAAGTGTTTCGAAAGAGTCATTGGTCGGGACGGCGAGATTCGAACTCGCGACCCCTTGCACCCCATGCAAGTGCGCTACCAGGCTGCGCCACGTCCCGAACCGGGGCGAATCCTAAACAGCGGCACCGAGAGTTGCAATCTCAGCCACCCGGTCCGGCACCCTGCTCTTCCAGCGCAGCGAGCATCTTGTCCGGCGACATGTAGCCACCGAGCGACGTTCCGTCGCTCAGCACGACCATCGGCGTGCCGGGGATTCCCAGCTGCTGTCCCAGTGCATAGTGCTTGGCGATCACGGCATCGCTGCATTTGCCCGGAACACTCACGTCATCACCGCGCGTCGCTCGCGTGAGGGCATCGCGGCGATCGCTCGAACACCAGACCGCCGCCATCGTCCGCCACGCTTTCGTGTTCGGCCCCGATCGCGGAAACGCCAGGTACCGCACCGCGATGCCACGCGCCGCCAGCTGCCCGAGCTCCCCGTGCAATTTCCGGCAGTACGGACAATCGACATCCGTGAACACGATCACCGTGTACTTGGGTTTCGCCGGCGCGAACACGATCGCCTCGTTCGGCTCGACTTGCTTGAGCAGCGAGCGCCGCGCTGCCTGCCGTGACTCCTCCGTCACATTCCTGTGCGAAGCCAGGTCGAGCATGTCGCCGACGATGAAGTACCGCCCATCCGCGCTGACGTACCCCGAAACGCCATCGATCGATGTCAGGTACATCCCCGGCACTGGCGAGTGCGTCGGCTCGGCAACTTGTGCGGCCGGCTCGTGGGCGCGGATCGCGTTGCGCAGCTTGCTGCCGTCAAAGCCCGCGGCGCCCACCATCGCGGGCAGCACGACCAGCAGCAGAATGAAACAGAGCCAGGAGCGAATCATGACGACATGATCGCCCGGGACGCCGGCCGGTGAATCGGCAGCGACTACCCATTTTTGAGCGCGCGGCTACCTATCTTTCGCTCCTGCTCCAGCCGCAGCGGCGGCCCGTACAGCGGGCCCTGACCGAGCTGGCAGCCCATTTCGTGCAAAGCGAGCGCCTGGCCGGCAGTCGTGATCCCCTGGGCAATCACGCTCAGGCCGATCCGTTCGCAGACCTCGAGCACGGCCTGGCACATCGCCTCGGTGCGCCCCGTATCGACGCCCGCGCCCGTGACCCTCGCATCGAGCTTGATCAGATCGATCGGCAGGCCCTGCAGCCGCGTCATGATGTCGTAGCCGGCGCCGAAGTCGTCGATGCACACGCGCACGCCGCGGTCGCGAATCCGTTTGATCGCGCGGGCCGCCGCGCCGATATCTTCGATGTGGTCGGTCTGCGCGACCTCGATTACCAAGCGGCCCGCAGCGAGCCTGTAACGGCCGAGCGCCCAATCGATCACGGCGTACAGATCCGGCCGCGTCAGACGGCGCGCCGCCACGTTCACGTGCACCGGCACATCGAAGCCATGCGCCGCGGCCAGAGCATCCGCGGCTGCGCATGCCTGGTTGAGAACGAAGTCATCGAGTACGCCGGTCAGCCCAGTGCGCTCCGCCGCAGCCATGAACTGCGGCGGCTCGACGATTCCGACATCGGGATGCCGCCAGCACGCAAGCGCCTCGACGGCGACGGTCGCGCGGCTCGCGATGCGCACGATTGGCTGATAGTGCACTTCGAATCCGCCGGCGGCGGGATCGCCAGCCAGCACTTCCGCCAGCAGCTCGTGCAGCGGGACCTCGGTCGCGTCGGGCGCCTTCGTTTGCATCTCCCCGCTCTCCATGTCCTGGCCAGCAAAGGTGACTCGTGGCCGGGCAACGGCCGGCCGGCTATGGCCCGGGGATAGGAACGCCTGTCGTCGAACGTACGCCGCCGGCCACGAGACACTTTTTCGAAATGCAGTGGGTCTGCCTGACAATCGTTTTTCCGTGGCGAATTCCGCCACGGCCGAATGTCAGGCGGCGGCGTGACCCGCCATGACACGCTGGCGAACCTGGCGCGGCGTCAGCTTCGTCCAGCGCCGCATCTGTCGCACCAGCGTCGACTCTTCCGCGAAGCCGACGCTCGCGGAAACTTCGCTCATCGTCATGCGCGTCGACTCGAGCAGGCGAATCGCGACGTTGATGCGCTTGCGCTGCAGGTACGTGCGCGGCGTGATGCCGTGCACGAGCGTGAACAGGCGCAGGAAGTGATACTTCGACAGGTACGCCATCTTCGCGAGCGTGCTCAGATCGACGTCCTGCGAATAGTTCGAGTGCAGAAAGTCCGTGGCCAGCGAAATGCGCCGGTAGACCTCGCGGCGCGTCGCCGGGCGGATCAGCGCGATGCGCTCGACCTGCTCGAGCAGCCGCTGGTGATGACCTTGCATGCGCGCCAGCAGGAACACGAGCTGCTCGTCGTACCACGATTCATCCACGATGCCGCTGCTGGCGTGCGCCCGGATGAAGCGCAGCACCGGACTGACGGAATTCTCGTGCGGATGCAGGTTCTCCATGAAGTCCGGCGTGCGTTCCGCCGGCGCGTCGCCGCGCGCCAGCGCCTGCTCGATCGATGCCGAGACCTCGCTGTACGCCTGCTCCGCCATCTGCGGCTTGAAGCAGATCGCGAGCGACTCGACGGGCTGCACCGAGCGGATGCTGGTGCTGTAGATCTGGCCGTGATTCAGGATCAGGAAATTGTCGTCGTCGACGGCCAGGGTGCGGCCGTTGACGTAGCAGTGTTCGACGCCGCCCCAGGCAGCCCGGATCGACAGCGTGTGGGTACAGGGGCCGAACTCGGCGAGCCGGGTTCGCCCCCAGATGATGCAATTCTCCCGGCCCCACTTCGACTGGAACCAGCTCTGAAACTCGGTGTTGCTTTGCGTGAGGTCCGGCAATGAACGTAATAGCATCTCATCCACTTCAATCGAGGGTGATCAGGACAGCGAGGGCGGACAAGCCGCGAGCGAGCGTTGCGATGTAACTTCGCTCGCAGTCGGCAGCACCATGCCGTTCGACATGCGCTCGAACAACCGGCGCATCAGCGTCGAGAGCGGCGAATCCGGCGAAGACTCCGACAGGCCGATCGCGAGCTTTTGCCGCGCGACCACCGGATCGTTGTCGGCGATGGCGATCAGCGCCTGCGCGTACGCACGCAGCGCGCGGTTCTCGCTGCCGGCGAGCCGCTCCAGGTAGTTCTTCGCTTCGCGCGGCTCGTTCTTGTCGAACATCAGCAGCAGGCCGAGCTGGAAGCGCGCGATCTCGAGGTCAGGGTCGATCGACAGAGCGGCCTTGATGCCGGTGATCGCTCGTTGCGTCAGGCCGAGCTCGGCGTGCTGGACCGCGAGCAGGTAGATCGCCCGCGCGTGGCCCGGCTCCCGCTGCAGCACCCGTTCTATGTAGGTCATGCAGGCGTGGTGGTCGCCCTCCGCGCTGGCGTGCAGCGCTAGATGAAAATATTCCTCGGCATCGAGCATGGCAGTGTTTCCCGGTATGAGCGTGCTCGCGAGTCTGTTGCCGGCCGCGGTACCGGGCGCCGCGGACTCGCGTGCGCTGCGCTTGATCGCCGCGGCCTCCGCGTTCCGGCGCGAGGCCAGGCGGCGCAGCAGCGTTCCCTCCGCGAAATTGCAAGCGAACAGGAGGCCGAACACCGCAAGCACCAGCAGCACGCTTACGATTGCCAGCCCAGCCACGGCTTCAGTCTCCACCACGACCTTTGGTCCTATTGCTTGCTTGCCTCCTTGAATCGCAAACGGCCGGCCGATTACGCCATTTCTGCGGCCACTGCTTAGAATTTGTAATTGAGCTTCCCGTAGACGAACCGACCGGAGCGGCCGAACGGCGAGTAGTTGCTGAACGACGTTGTGCCGGTCGGGTTGAGATTCGGGGTGTTCGCGTCCGGGTACTCGTCCGTGAGATTGTCGGCGCCGAAGGCGGCCCGGACCCGGTCCGTGATGTCGAAGCGCGCCTCCAGGTCGACGAGCGTCTTGGCCGACAGCGTGAAATCGTTCGCAGCCGTCGTCCCCGGCGAGAGCACGTCACCGTAACGGGTCGCCCGCAGCGTCGCTGCGAAGCGGGACAGCGACCAGTTGAGCGAGGCGGTGTACTTGTCCTTCGGCGTACCCTCCTCGAACGTCAGGACGTTGAGGTGATCGAACAGCACCGGATTCAGGCCGCCCAGGCTCACCGTCGGCACCTTGGTGACGTCGGTGGAATTGAAGTTCGCCGCCACCGTGAAGTCGAAGCGTCCCGCCAGCGCCGTTTCCAGCGGGTAGTTCACCACGATGTCGACGCCCTCGGTGCGAGTGTCCACGCCGTTGATGAAGAAGCGCCCGCCGCCCAGGCCCACGAAGCCCTGGTCTCTCAGGTACTGAACCACTGCCGGAGAGGTCAGGTTCTCCGACAGCACGATGCGATCGTCGATGTCGATGCGATAAGCGTCGACCGTGACGTCCAGACCGCCGAGCCGCACCACCGCGCCGAGCGAGAAGTTCATCGACTTCTCCGCGTCGAGATCCTTCGCGCCGAGCGCGCGCGCCACCGGGTCGCTCGCGGGGAACGTGGTCACTTCGACGAGCCCGAGGCCGACGATGTTGTTGGTCGAGGTCGTCTGGAAAAACTCCTGCTGGAGCGAGGGCGCACGGAAGCCGTTCTGCACCGAGCCGCGCAGCGCGAAGTGCTCGTTGAAATCGTAGCGAGTGGCGAGCTTGCCGGAGAGATTCTCGCCGAAGTCCGAATAGCTCTCGCCGCGCACTGCGATCGAGGCGAGCAGACGCTGCGTGAGGTTCGCCTCCAGATCGATGTATGCGCCGACCGCAGTCCGGTCCTCGTCGACCTCATTCGAGGGCCGGAAGCCCGGGAACACCTGCGCGCCGGGCGCGGCTGGCTGACCGTTCGGCAGGATCGCGCCGCCATTGCGATACGAGTCAGGTTCGCCGGCAAAGATCGAATACGTCTCGCGCCGCGCTTCCAGGCCGATCGCGACGTTGAGCGGCGACGCGAAGGCTTTCACTTCGATGGGACGCACGCCGGAGACGTTGAGCACCAGCTGGTCGTAGTCGAAGCCGCCGGCGTCGAACCTGGTCTTGCTGTCCGGGCCGATCGAGCGATTCAGCGTGTGATCGATCGTGAACTCCATCTTGTTCTTGCCGTAGACCAGCGAGGAATCCATGTTCCATGCACCGAGCGCCCAGCGCGTTCCGAACGCAGCGGAATAGTCGGTGACGTCCGCAGCGATCAGCGGCAGAAAGCCGTTCGGGTAGATCTCGGGGATGTTGCGGGGGTCGCTCGCGGGACGGTAGAAGCCCGCGCCGACCGAGTGCCGATCCTGCCAGCTCGCCCAGCCGTACAGCGCGACGTCGTCCGAGACGTCGTAGCCCGCGTTGGCGAACAGCGTTTTCTGATCGATCTCCGGCTCGCCGTACCAGGAATTGAAGCGATCGAAAGTCTGCTCGCGCGGATCGAACGCGCCGTTCACCACCGGGAACTGGGCGCGGGCGTCCCAGCCGCCGCGCTCGGTGTGATCCTGATTCTTGTACTCGGCCGCGACAGTCACGAAGCCTGAGTCGGAGAGCGGCAGGCCTTTCCAGATCGACGCGGTGAGCGTCTCGCCGTCGGTCTCGCTGCGCGACAACTTGCGCGGCGCCGACCACGTTGCGCCGGCCGGCGGTGAGCCGGTAATCACATCGAAGTCTGTGTCGCGCCAGCCGTAGGTCATGTCAGCGCCGCCGCCCTCTCGTGCCTCGCGCAAGCGCACGTTGAGAACGCCCGCGATCGCATCCGAGCCGTATTGCGCCGACGCGCCGTCGCGCAGCACTTCGATCGATTGCACGATCGCGCCCGGCAGCGTGTTGAGGTCCGGAGCCGATGCGCCTCGGCCAATCGACCCATTGACATTGACGAGCGCGGCGGAGTGCAGGCGCTTGCCGTTGACGAGCACGAGCGTCTGATCGGGCGAGAGGCCGCGCAACGTCGCGGGACGCACCGCGTCCGTTCCATCGTTGAGGCCCGGGCGCGGAAAATTGAAGGACGGCAACGCTGCCGCGAGCGCCTGATTGATCTCGGTAATGCCGAGGTTCTGCAGCTGATCGCCTGTCACGACGTCTACCGGCGCGGCAGTCTCCAGCGCCGAGCGGTTTGCGACGCGCGTGCCCGTGACCACAACCTGCTCCAGCGCAGTGTTATCTGCGCCCTCGCCGGCTGCATCAGCAGTAGCGGCTCCCATCATTCCGATCGACGTTGCCGCTGCCAGGATCGCGGTACGCATGGTGACTCCTCGGTGGGGACGTTCACACGGCAGTTCCGTGCACCGGCGATATCGAAATGACCCGGAGCAATCACGACACAGGCCCGCAGCACGTCACTGCGTACGCGCTGCGTGTCAGGAACGGCCGCGGTAATCCGATAGACCTTGGGAGGGCCACTCCCCAACACATGTTCGCAATGCCTGCCTCCCTGACCTCCCACTCCGAACCCCGCCTGCTTCGTGGCATCAGCCGCTGGGCGCTCGTTGCATTCGCCATCAACCTGACGGTCGGCGCCGGCATTCTCGGCTTGCAGGGCCGGATCCAGGCTTTGGTCGGCAACTGGAGCATCGCGGTCATCGTCGCGTGCGGCCTGCTGATCGCGCTCATCGGCTTGTGTTTCGCCGAAGTCGCGAGCCGCTTCGACAGTTCGGGTGGACCGCAGCTCTACGCTTCGGTCGCGCTGGGACCGGTCGCCGGATTCACCGTAGGCTGGCTGATGTGGATATCGCGCATCGGCTCGGGCGCTGCCGTCGCGAACCTGTTGGTCGACTATGCGATGGTGCTTTGGTCGCCACTCGGCAGCCCGCTCGGCCGGGTGCTGACCATCGTTGCTCTCGCGCTCGGCTACACGTGGATCAACATTCGCGGGATCCGGCAGACCGCCGCGGTCAGCACAGCTTTCACAGTGTGCAAATTGCTGCCGCTGGTTGCATTTGTCGCGGTCGGGCTGTTCTTCGTCGATCCTCAGGTCTTCCAGTTGGATCGCCCGCTGCCGGCGACCGGCGATCTGTCGAGTGCTGTGTTGTTGGCGGCGTTCGCATTCTTCGGATTCGACGCAACCTCCATCATGGCCGGCGAGGTTCGCAATCCCGCTCGCTCGGTACCGTTCGCGATCGTCGTCTCGATCGGAGCCGTGCTCGTGCTCTATGCGCTCATCCAGGTCGTCTGCGTAGGCACTCTTCCCACTCTCGCAACGTCGCAGCGCCCGCTCGCCGACGCTGCGATCGCATTCATCGGCCCGGCAGGAGCGATCGTCGTCGCTGTGACCGCCGTAGTCGCCTGCGCCGGCGTGTACGGCGCGTCATTCACGACTGGCAGTCGCCTGCTGTTCGCGATGTCGGAACGCGGCCAGCTGCCTGCAATGTTCGGCAACGTGCACGCTCGCTATCGCACTCCGGTGAACGCGATCATCGCGATGTCTGTAGCCGTGCTGGTCCTGGCTCTGTCGGGGTCGTTCATTTACATCGTGAAGGTGACGATCATCACGCGCATCAGTGCCTACATCGTCACCTGCGCGACGCTACCGCTGCTCAGGCGACGTGCCGATGTTCCCAAGGCGACCTTCGTGTTGCCTTGGGGACAGGTGCTGGCATGTGTTGCGATCGCCTGTTGCCTGCTGTTTCTCGCGAACAGCTCGATGCGCGAGCTGGTCGACGTTGCAGTGGCAGCAGCGCTGGGCCTGATCCTGCTTGCCGTGAGCCGGATTGGCCGCCGCACGCCGGCACTTCGCAACGCCTCGAATCCGCTGCCATGATCAAGGTGCTGTCGCCACGCGAGCTCGAAGCGGCTTTGCCGATTTTCGTCGAGCTGCTGCAGGAGTCCGTCGATGGCGGTGGAGCGCTCGGCTTCCACGCCCCGCTGGCGGCCGCCGATGCACAGGACTATTGGCTGGGATTGCGCCCGGACCTCGCGTCGGGCTCGCGGGTGCTGCTGGCCGCGTCCGAAAATGGCCGCATCGTCGGCTCCGGGCAGCTGGCGCTGGCTCCGTGGCGCAATGCCCGGCATCGCGCAACGATCGAAAAGGTGTTCGTCAGTGCGGCCTTGCGTGGCCGCGGCATCGCCAAAGCTCTGATCAACGCGTTGCATGATGCGGCCCGCTTGCGTGGACGCTCGCTGCTGCTGATCAATGCGCGGCGGGCGGCTCCGGCCGAGCAACTCTACAAGCAACTGGGGTATCGCGAGTTCGGCGTGATCCCCGGTTACGCGATGGGTCCCGGCGGCGAGCGCTGGGACAGCGTGTGCATGTATCGCGAGCTCTCGTTGTCATGACATCACGAGAGTGCACCGGTGTGTCAGGTGCAACGGATTGCTCTTCACATTCCTAAACGGAGCTGAATTAAACCAAGTCCATAATGGATGGCACATACGCGCATTGACGTTCAGACCACGTTCTAGGAGCCCTGCTGCGGCGGGAGGGACGCACGGTCTGAAAAGGGCGGCTGCGGCGGCCCTGCAACTCCGAACCGGGTCCTGGCAGTAGACAAGGGTTGGAACATGACGGAAAGCGGGCTCATGGCAATCATGCATGCGGCGGGCACGGGCGATATGGAAGCGCGCGACCGCCTGTTCGCAATGCTGTACGAAGAGCTGCATCGGATGGCACAACGTGAGTTGCGGCGCGGCGCCGCGGTTACGCTGAGCCCGACGACGCTGCTGCACGAAACCTTCCTCAACATCTCGCATCGCGAGTCGCTGGCGTTCGGCGATTGCGGGCAGTTCATGTCGTATGCGGCGCGCGCGATGCGCGGGCTGATCGTCGACTACCTGCGCAGCCGGCACGCACAGAAGCGCGGCGGCGAATTCGAGATCACTTCGCTGCCGACCGAGCTGCCGCATGCGTTGCAGGAAGACCGACAGTCGCTCGAGATCGAGAAGCTCAACGAGGCGCTCGAGTCGCTGGCGAAGATCGATGCGCGGCTCGCCGAGTGCGTCGACCTGAAGTTCTTCTGCGGCTTTTCGTTCAATGAGATCGCGCAGCTGCGCGACGTCTCGGAGCGGACGGTGCAGCGGGACTGGGACAAGGCGCGGCTGCTGCTGAATCGTTTCATCAACGATCAAGAGGGGCAGTGGCAATCTGCCTGATGACCCTGGCGGAAATCGATCCGGCACTCTGGCGACAACTCAGCACCTACCTCGATTACGCGCTCGACCTGGAAGGGCCCGAGCGGGAACGCTGGTTCACCGAGCTCGCGACGAGCAAGCCGGCGATCGCCGCGACGCTGCGCGAGCTCGTGTCGGAGCGCGCGGCGCTGAACGCCAGCCGGTTTCTCGAACGCTCACCGCTGACGACGGCGGCTCGCAAAGCCGTGCTGCGATCGCCTGCGGGCCGGCCGCTCAACGCCTATTCGCTCGACCGGCTGCTCGGGCATTGCGTGAAGCACCGGATCTCGATTCGCGAGCGCGTGAAGCTCTTCATCAGCGCCGTCGGGAAAGGCTGGGAGCCCGCAGGAGAGCTGCGGCGTACGACGACGATGCCGGAGTACATTGCCCCGGAGCTGTTACTGGGACAAAGCGCGTCCGCCGCAGCCGATGTCTACCAGCTCGGCATGCTCTTGTATGTGTTGCTCACGGGCGCTCATCCATTGCAGCTCGCCGGCGGGCGGACCGACCGCATGAAAGCTGCGCTCGCAGGACGCATTCCGCGCGCGTCGCAGTTCGCATGGGGAATTGCGCGCCTGGAGCTGCGAGGCGATCTCGATGCGATTCTCGTGCGCGCGCTGCACATGGACCAGCACGAGCGTTATGCGACGTCCGCGGAGTTGCGCGCCGAGCTCGTGCGCTACTTGAACCGGGAGCCAGTCGAAGCGCGGTCTGGCACCCTCGCCTATCGCGTTCGCAAGTTCGTCGCGCGTCATCTGCTGGGCACGACCGATCAGCGTCTGAACCCGTAGGCTCGCTCGACTTTCGCGACGCGCAGCTCGTACGTCTCGTACCAGCTCTTGCGCCCCTGCTCGCGCACGATCGTGTGCTCTGCATGGCGCCGCCACGCGGAGATCGCGTCCTCGCTCGACCAGTAGGAAACCGTGATGCCGACGCCGGTCGCATCACGCACGCTGTCGACGCCGAGATAGCCGGGCTGATCGCTGGCGAGCTGCATCATGCGATCCGCAGCGGAGCCATAGCCTTGGTCGTCCTGCGCAGTGCGTACGGATGAAAAAATCACTGCGTAATATGGCGGTTGCGGCGTTGTTGCCAGCTTAGCGTCGCTCACGGGTCACCTTTACGGTAGCAGTGGGCTTGCCCTTGCGCATCGCTGCCTGCGCAGCTTCGAGATGCGCGATCAGCACGGCGGAAGCTCCGCGCGCATCTCCGCGTTCGCATAAAGTTGCCAGCTTGCGGTGCTCGGCGATGGCGGCTTTGCGTAAGGCGCTGCCAATCGGCTTGAGTTCGTACACGCGTTTCAGGGAGCGTCGCAGCTGCTCGATGAGGCGCAGCAGCGTCACGTTGTCGCAGCAAGAATAGAGCGCTTCGTGAAATGCGACGTCCGCGCTTTCGAGCTCGGCGGGCGTGTCCGCCTCTTCGTATTCAGTCAGCGCGAAATTCATACGACGCAGCATTGCGGGTGTGGCCCGCTCGATGGACGCGGTGAGCGCGACGGGCTCGAGCAGGCGGCGCACCGCGAAGATCTCGTCGACTTCGGATGAAGCGAGCTCCCGGACCAGGAGGCGGCGGTTCGGGAGGCTTTCGATCCAGCCTTCGGCGATGAGCAGAGGAAGTGCCTGGCGGATGGGTTGGCGGCTGACGCCGAGCTGGTCGGCGAGTTGTTGCTGGCCGATAGGAGTGCCGGTTCGCAGCGAGCCGCTTTCGATGGAGGCTTTGATGCGTTCGATGATGGAGTGAGTGAGCATGGAGGGAGTATGGATTAATGGATCCAATTATTCAAATAGTACCTCCGCGAGGCCCTTTTTAGTCCTTACGCGAACCAGGAGGTTTAGCCGCCAGAGGGAGATGCTGGAGATTGCACGCTGCTCTGGCGTGCTTCGCCGCCGCCCCCGCCTTCGAGGAGCAGCGAGTTCAGTTTTTGCTTCTGACCAAGAGCCGTGAAGAACTTGGTGACGCGTTCGCGCGCAATGCGTTTGCTGTCGCGATCAGCACCAGGGTCCGAGCTGAGCTCGCGATATGAGTCGACGAGGTACTGCTCGGCTTCATCATTGCGACCAAGTCCGCTCAGTGCTTCGCCGAGAGCGCTTGCGGATCGGGCCGTGCGCCATGCGGGTGCGCCAGTTCGTTTCCAACGCTCGGTCGCAGCAACCAGCACAACCTCTGCTTCACGGTATTTGCTTTGCGCGAGCAGAGCTTCGCCCAGGTAGTGCTCGGCGGACGCTACATACTGATGGTCTCGCGGCACATTCTTCTCGTACATGACCAGCGTGCCCCGCAGCTCTTGCTCTGCCTCGTCGAATCGATCCTGACGCATCTCCACCGAAGCAAGCATCGTCTGCAGATAACCAATCTGAAGATATGCGGTGCTTTTAACGTCCTGATGAATGGCCAGAGCCTCACGAGTCAACTTCTCAGCTTGCTGCAACTTACCCTGAGCGATTCGAACTTGCGCGAGCGCGGCCAGTGTTTCGGCAACTGCTCTGCTGGATGTACCGTACAGCTGCCGGCGCGCTGTAAGCGCTCGCTCAAAAAGAGCAGCGGCGTCATCGACGCGTCCACGATAGAAGAGAATATCTGCCAGGTAGTAGTCGGCCATCACGCGATCAGGATCTCCTTCCTTGGCGGACTTGTAGATTTCCACAGATGCACGTGCCGCCTGCTCGGCACCCTCGAGATCGTCAGACCAGACCTTGACGTTGGAGATGTCCCCGAGAATTTCGCCTATGTAGCGATCTTTGTCGCCCTTCAATTGTCGGGTCAGCTTCAACGCTTCCTCGAGGTACTTCAGTGCTTGCGTAGGATTGCTGCGCAGCTTTTCAAGGCGGCCCAGGTCGACCAGCAGGCGTGCGTAGGCTTCCGAATGCTGTCCTTGCGAATGTCGAGAGATCTCCAAGGCTTCGGAAAAGTATCCATCTGATTCGTCGATCCTGCCTTGCTCGCGCAGCGTGATCGCAATCTCAGTGACGATTGAACCGAGGGCGGACAAGTCGTCGTGGGGCAGTTGTCGCTGAATTCTCAACGAGTCCTGCAAGTACGCGACCGCGCGGTCGGGTTGGCCGATTCGGCGATAAGAACGTCCGATCGCCTCCAGCAGACGGGCCCGAACCTCGGGCTGCTGACCTAGATCGTTCTGAATATTGCGCGCTGCCTGATCGAGCAGCACACGTGCTGTTGGCTCCTTGCCGAAATTGGTGAATGGATCAGCTGCACTGAACACATCCAACATGAAGTTCGACACCTTTTCGGCACGCTCGCGGTC
>DATEKT010000311.1:0-4341 GCA_035277305.1 Steroidobacteraceae bacterium
TGGGACCAGATGCGCGCCTGCTACGACCCGGAGATCCCGATCAACATCGTCGACCTCGGGCTGGTGTACTCGTGCGAAGTGACGCGCGACCCGGACGGCGAGCGCATCGTCGAGATCAAGATGACGCTCACGGCGCCCGGCTGCGGCATGGGCGAAGTGCTGGTGCAGGACGTGAAGGACAAGGTCGAAGTCATTCCCACTATCAAGCGCGCGGATGTCGAGCTGGTGTTCGATCCGCCGTGGAACCAGAGCATGATGTCGGACGCTGCACGCCTGCAGACCGGGATGATGTAGCAGATGCCCTGGCAACCCGTCGCGGCCGTGGCCGCCATTCCGCCCGGCGACTACGCGCAGATCGAGATCGATGGCGTGCTGGTCGCGGTGTTCAACATCGCCGGCAGCTTTTACGCGATCGACGACATCTGCACTCACGACGGCGGCGAGCTCGCGGGCGGCGCGGTGGACGGTGACGTCGTGATCTGTCCGCGGCACGGCGCGCGCTTCTGCCTTCGCACCGGCGCAGCGCTGACACCTCCTGCCTACGAGCCGGTGCGCACGTATGAAACCCGCGTCGTCGACGGCAAAGTCGAAATCCAGGCCCCGGAGTGAGCATGCTGCGACTCACATTGGTCCGTCATGCGAAGACCGAGCCGGGCCGGACCGGGCAGGAAGACTGGGATCGCGCGCTCGAGCCGCGCGGCCAGCGCGACGCGCCCGAGATGGCGCGACGCCTGAAGGAGCGGGATCCGAAGCCGGACCGCGTGCTGTCGAGCCCGGCGGTGCGCGCGATCACGACCGCGACGATCATGGTGCGCGAGCTGGGAGTGTCGGCGCAAAAAGTGCAGCAGGACGAGCGCCTGTACCTCGCGTCGCCGAAGGACATGCTGGCGGTGATTCACGAGCTCGGCGGCCGCGCGCGCCACCTGATGGTGGTGGGCCACAACCCCGGGATCACGGAGTTCGCGGACAAGGTCTCGGCCGAGCGCTCCATCGACAACATGCCGACGTGCGCGATCTATACGCTGCAGTTCGAGATCAAGGACTGGAGCGAGCTCGAATGGTCGAGCGGTATGGAAGCTGAGTTGGATTATCCGAAACGCAGTGCGTGAGGTGGGTTGCGGAGGTGACAGTCGATAGGCAGGAGTTCTAAACCGGAATAACTCTCGCCAAGATCGCCAGGATCGCCAGGGAAGAGCAAGAAGTTTTTGTGTTTGGATTCCGGACCCGATTTTCCCGCTCTTCCCTTTTCTTCCTTGGCGATCTTGGCGATCTTGGCGAGAGAATTCTTACTCTTCATCTTCGCCGCAAACACCGCCGGCCCTGCGGACCACACCCCTCACTCCCCAATCGTCAGCAGGCTCGCATTGCCGCCGACAGCGGCCGTGTTGATCGTCACGGTCTGCTCGGTCGCGAAGCGATGCAGGTAGTGAGGACCGCCCGCCTTCGGCCCCGTGCCGGACAATCCACGTCCGCCGAACGGCTGCACACCGACGACGGCACCAATCATGTTGCGATTGACATAGACGTTGCCGGCTCGCACGCGCGAGCCGATGTAGCGCGCAGTTGCATCGACGCGCGTGTGCACGCCGAGCGTGAGGCCGTAGCCCGTCGCGTTCACGGCATCGATCACGGCGTCGAGCTTGTTCGCTTCGTAACGCACGATGTGCACGGCCGGCCCGAAGACCTCGCGCGTCAGTTGTGAGATCGATGCGATCTCAACAGCGACCGGCGCGAAGAACAGCCCGCGCTCGTGTTCCGGCCCCAGCTTGCATGCATGGTGCCAGCGCGACGACTTCACGATGCTCGCGGCGTGCGCACGCAGCATGTCGCGCGAAGCTTCATCGATCACCGGGCCGACGTCGGTCTGCAGCTGCAGCGGATCGCCGATCACCAGCTCGTCCATGTAGCCCGCCAGCAAGTTGCAGACTCGCGGCGCGACCTCTTGCTGCACGAACAGCACACGCAGCGCCGAGCAGCGCTGACCCGCGCTGTTGAAGCCTGATTGCACCGCATCGAGGACGACCTGCTCCGGCAGCGCCGAGCTGTCGACGATCATCGCGTTCTGGCCGCCGGTCTCCGCGATCAGCACCGGGATCGGGCCCTCACGATTCGCCAGCGAGCGATTGATCGCCCTCGCCGTTTCGGTCGAGCCGGTGAATGCGACGCCGGCCACGCGCGGATCCGCAACGATGCGCGCACCGACGCTGGCGCCGTCGCCGGGCAACAGGTGCAGCACGTCCGCCGGAACTCCCGCCTCGATCAGCAACTGAACTGCGCGTGTCGCGATGAGCGGAGTCTGCTCTGCCGGTTTCGCGAGCACTGCATTGCCAGCCGCCAGTGCGGCAGCGATCTGTCCGGTGAAAATCGCGAGCGGGAAGTTCCACGGACTGATGCAGACGAACACGCCGCGGCCGCGCAGCTTGAGCTCATTGCTCTCGCCGGTGGGACCGGGCAACCGCACGCCGGCGCCGAACTCGGCGCGCGCGCGATCGGCGTAGTAACGCAGGAAGTCGACGGCCTCGCGCACCTCGGAAATGCTGTCCGGAATCGTGCGGCCGCCTTCGCGTCCGCAGAATGCGATCAGCTCCGCCATGCGCGTCTCGAACAGGTCCGCTGCGCGCTCGAGAACCTCCGCGCGCTCGCTCGCCGGCGTGAGATCCCAATCCGGTTGCGCGCGTGCGGCGGCAGCAAACGCCGCTTCGATCGCCGCCTCGTCCGCGTCGCTCACGACGCCGATGACTTCGCTGCGATTCGCGGGATTGCGCACTTCGACGGCACGGCCCTGGCGCAGCTTGCCGGAGACGATCGCTCCGCCGACCCAGCGCTCGCGCACCGCGCTCGCAATGCTCGTCATCAGCGGCCCGGACTCGAACGGATCCGGCAGATTGACGCCGCGCGAATTCAGACGCGACGAGCCGTACAGCATGCGCGGCGCCGGAATGCGCGAATGCGCCTTCTGCGGCAACGCATCCACTTCCGCGACGGGATCGCGCACGATGTCCGCGATCGCGGTCTGCTCATCGACGATGCGGTTCACGAACGAGGTATTCGCGCCGTTCTCCAGCAGGCGCCGCACCAGGTACGGCAGCAGGTCTTCATGCGAGCCCACCGGCGCATACACGCGGCACGGCAGACCGACTTTCCCGGGCCCGACGATCTGCGCGTACAACTCTTCGCCCATGCCATGCAGGCGCTGGAACTCGAACGCCCGCCCCGCCTCCGTCGCGAGCTCCATGATCGTCGCGACGGTCTGCGCGTTGTGAGTAGCGAACTGCGGATAGATCGTCGCGCCAGCGCCGATCAGCTCGCGCGCGCACGCGATATACGACACGTCGGTGTTGACCTTGCGAGTGAACACGGGATAGCCGGCGAGTCCGCGCTCCTGCGAACGCTTGACCTCGCTGTCCCAGTACGCGCCCTTCACCAGCCGCACGTTCAGCCGCGTGTTCGCCGAACCGGCGAGATCGCGCAGCCAGCGGATGACTTCGCGGGTGCGCTTCTGATACGCCTGCACCGCGAGGCCAAAGCCATTCCAGCCCTTGAGCTTCGGCGAGCGGACGATGTGCTCGATCAGCTCCAGCGACAGCTCGAGCCGCTCCGCTTCCTCTGCATCGACCGTCAGCGCGATGCCGCCTTCGCGGGCCGCGACTGCGAGCTCGAGCAGGCGCGGCGCCAGCTCGGCGAGCACGCGACCTCGCTGCGTGAATTCATAGCGCGCGAACAGCGCGGAAAGCTTGACCGAAATGCTCGGCGCCGCCTCGATCGCAGTGCCGGCCTTGATCGAGCGCGCTACCGCGCCGATCGCCTTGTGATAAGCGTCGAGATAGCGCTTGGCGTCGGCGTCGGTAAGCGCTGCCTCGCCGAGCATGTCGAACGAGTAGCGGTACGGACGATTCTCGGCGGAGACCGAGCGCTCCAGCGCTTCTTCGATCGTGCGGCCCATGACGAACTGGTGACCCATGATGCGCATCGCCTGCCGGAACGCGGCGCGCAGCACCGGCTCGCCGAGGCGTCCAGCGATGCGCGCAATCACGCCGCGCGGATCGTGCATGTCCGCGTCGCTCGGCCGCACGATGGAGCCGGTGAGCATCAGGCCCCAGGTCGACGCGTTCACGAACAACGACTCGGCTTCGCCGAAATGCGAGCCCCAGTCGCCGGCGGAAATCTTGTCCGCGATCAGCTTGTCCGCGGTGGCATCGTCGGGGATGCGCAGCAGCGCTTCCGCGAGGCACATCAGGATCACGCCTTCCTGCGACGACAGGTCGTACTGGCGCAGGAACGCATCCAGGCCGGTGCGCTTCACTCGCGTCGTGCGCACGCCTTCGACCAGCTGCGCCGCCC
>DATEKT010000312.1:0-4454 GCA_035277305.1 Steroidobacteraceae bacterium
GGCGGGTTGTAAGAAGGTTTTGCAAAGGAATGCATGACGCTGCTCGATCCAGAGCAGCGTCGGCGTTTTGCGAATCTGCTGAACGCCTTGCCGCGAATGCGAACTACCTACTTGCATTTCCCACCGTGTTGCCGACACTGACCGGCGATCGAAAGCCGGAGACCGCATGAATTCCGCCATTCCCACACTGATCACGCAGGCGGACCCGATCGAGCTGGTCGGCGCGACCATCGCGCAGCTCAACCGCATCATCCTCGGCAAGGAGCAGCAGCTGCGGCTGTCGATCTCCTGCATGCTCGCGCGCGGCCACCTCCTGATCGAAGACATTCCCGGCGTCGGCAAGACCACGCTCGCGCACGCGCTGGCGGAGTCGCTCGGCCTGTCGTACCAGCGCATCCAGTTCACGAGCGACCTGCTGCCGGCGGACATCATCGGCGTGTCGGTGTTCGAGCGCGAGACCAGCACGTTCCAGTTCCACAAGGGCCCGGTGTTCGCGCAGCTCGTGCTCGCCGACGAGATCAATCGCGCCACGCCGAAGGCGCAGAGCGCGCTGCTGGAAGCGATGGAGGAGTACCAAGTGACGGCGGATGGCCAGACCTATCCGCTCGCGAATCCGTTCTTCGTCATCGGTACGCAGAATCCGGTGTACCAGATCGGCACGTATCCGCTGCCGGAATCGCAGCTCGACCGTTTTCTGATGCGCATCCAGCTCGGTTATCCCGATGCGACTCTCGAGCGTCAGCTGCTGATGGGCCAGGACCGTCGCGACCTGCTCGCGACTCTCGCACCGACGTTGTCGCCGCAGCAGCTGCTGCTGATGCAAATGATGGTGCCGCGAGTGCACGCCTCCGACGCATTGCTCGACTATGTGCAGGCGATCGTGCGTTACACGCGCGAGTCGCCGCAGTTCGAGTCGGGGCTTTCGCCGCGCGCGGCGATCGCGCTGGTGCGTGCAGCGCAGGCGTGGGCGTTGATTCACTCGCATCCCGGCGTGACTCCCGAGGATGTGCAGGCCGTACTCGCCGCCGTCGTCGGTCACCGCCTGAAGCCGCGCAACGACGAGGCGAAGCCGCACGAGATCGGCGAGCTGGTGCTGAAGGCCGTCGCCGTTCCCTGACGACGCCATGACAAGGCCCTGACAGCATCATGCTTTCGCGCCTGCTCGCCACCCTGCGCCGCCGGACCCGCAAGTGGGCGCGCAAGCGCCACGGCATCGATCCCGATCCGACCATTCTCTCGCCGCGGCGCATCTACATCGTGCCGAGCGGGCTCGGCGTCGCATTCACGCTGATGCTGTTCGCGATGTTCCTCGGCGCGATGAACTACGCCAACAATCTCGCGCTCGGACTCACGTTCATGCTCGGAGCATTGGCGCTGACCGCGATGCACTACTGTCATCGCAACCTGGCAGGCGTGCAGATCCGCGCGGCGTCGGCCGAGCCCGTGTTCGCGGGTCAGACCGCGCGCTTCGGCATCGCGCTCGAGAACGGCGCGCGCGTCGCGCGGCATGAGCTGGTCGTCGCGAACGAGAACGGCGATGCGCGGCCGGTGCGCATCGAGTCCGGCGGGCGCGCGGTCTTGCAGCTGGAAGTGCCGGCGCCGCAGCGTGGGCTGCTCGCGCTCGACTCGTTCGAGCTCAGCACACGTCACCCGTTCGGCCTGTTCCGCGCGTGGGTCTACCTCAACATGGACATGCGCTGCGTCGTGTACCCGAAGCCGAGCGCGCGCGGCCTGCCGCCGCCGCCGCAGGAAACCGATACCGGCGGCGCGCAAGACATGACGCGCGGCGACGAGGATTTCGCGGGCCTGCGCGCCTTCCATCCCGGAGATTCGCCGCGACGCATCGCGTGGAAAGCGTATGCGCGCGAGCAGGGCTTGCACGTGAAGCTCTACGCCGGCACCGCCGTGACCTCGCACTCCTTCGATTGGGACTCGCTCACGGGGCTCGCCACGGAGGCTCGGCTGTCGCAGCTGTGCCGCTGGGTGGAGGACGCATACGCAGCCGGTCGCGCGTTCGGACTGCGGTTGCCGGGCGTGGAGATCCCGCCGAACGTCGGGCCCGGCCACAGGCAGCGGTGCCTGACCGCGCTGGCGCTGTTCGACGCTGGAGCTGCGAATGGTTAGCGCCCCGGGTTCGACTGCCCCCTCCCAACCCTCCCCCGCATGGCGGGGGAGGGCCAGGGTGGGGGCAGCCCACTGGCCGCCGATGCTGCAACGGCTGGTCTGGGTGACCGGCGGACTCGCGCTCTCCGTGTTGCCGCACGTCCCGCACATCCGGGCCTGGATTCTGCTGCTCAGCGCCGGCTGCGCGGGATTGCGAATCGCGGCGGAGGTGAAGAACTGGGAGCTGCTGCAGAAATGGCTGCGCAGTCTGCTCGCGTTCGTTGCGCTCCTCGCCGTGCTGCTCGACTACCGCACGTTGAACGGCATCGATGCCGGCACGGCGCTGCTGGTCGTGATGGCTGGCATGAAGCTGCTCGAGACGCGCACGGTGCGTGATCTCACGGTCATCGTCTTCCTTTCCTACTTCGCGCTGTTCGCCGCGTTCCTCTACAACCAGAGCCTGCTGCAGCTGCCGTACATGCTCGTCACGTCGTGGCTGCTGACAGTCACGCTCATGCGCATTCATCAGACTACGTCGGCGATGCCCGTGCGCGAGGCGGCCTGGATCACCGGCAAGATGTTCCTGCAGTCCCTGCCGCTCGCGCTCCTGCTGTTCCTGCTGTTCCCGCGGCTGCCCGGACAGTTCTGGGCGATCGTGCCCGCGCGCGGTGCGGCAGTGAGCGGACTGTCGGATGAGATGTCGCCCGGCGACGTTTCCGATCTCAGTCTCTCGGGCGCGCTGGCGTTTCGCGCAAAGTTCGTCGGTCCGCTGCCGCCGCCGGCGCAGCGCTATTGGCGCGGTCCGGTGCTGCACGACTTCGACGGCCGCACCTGGCGCCAGCCGCGCACGCCGTTCCTGCCGCAACAGGTCGACGCGAACGGCGCGACCTACGCCTACGAAGTAATGCTGGAGCCGCACCAGCGGCGCTGGATCTTCGCGCTCGACGTCCCGACGACCTGGCCGAAACAGAACGCGACGCGCTCCTCCGACCTGCAGCTGTGGTCGGATCGGCCGATCTCGACGTTGAGCTCGTTCCGCCTGGAATCCGCACCCACCTACACAGTCAGCGGCCGCTTGCCGAGCGCGATGCGCGCCGCGGACCTGCGCTTGCCCGCAGGCCGCAACGCGCGCTCGATCGAGCTGGCGCGCGAGATGCGAGAGCGCGCGGGGAGCGACGCGGCCTTCATCGCCGGCGTGCTCGCCAAGTTTCGCGACGAGGAATACTTCTACACGCTGGAGCCGCCCCGGCTGCAGCTGGACTCCGTCGACGATTTTCTGTTCAACACGCGCCGCGGCTTCTGCGAGCACTTCGCATCCGCCTTCACGATGCTGGCGCGCGCCGCCGGCATTCCGGCGCGCGTCGTGACCGGGTACCAGGGCGGCGAGTACAACCCGATGAGCGGCTACTTGCGCATCCTGCAGTCGGATGCGCACGCATGGTCCGAGGTGTGGCTCGACGGGCGCGGCTGGGTGCGCGTCGATCCGACGGCCGCCGTCGCACCGGAACGGATCGAACGCGGTATCGAAGCTGCTCTCGCCGAAGGTGGCGAGTCATTGCCGGGCGACTACCTGCGCCAGAACGCGCTGCTCAGCCGGTTGCGGTTCGCGTGGGACGCGGCGAACACGTTCTGGAACAACCAGGTCGTCGCTTTTGGCGAAGCGCAGCAGCGCTGGCTGCTCGATCGCCTGAACCTCGGCGACAGCGGACAACAACTCGGCATCGCGCTGGTGCTGGCGCTGATCGTCTTCTTTGCGGCGATGTCCGCGTACCTCGGCTGGCGCTTCCGGCCGCGCACCCGGGATCCGCTCGCGCAGATCTACGACCAGCTTTGCCGCAAGCTCGCGCGTCGCGGGCTGCCGCGCGCGGCGCACGAAGGACCGAGCGACTACGTGGGGCGCGTGCTGCAGGCCCGGCCGGACCTCGCTCCGCTGCTGGTCGAGACGCGCAACCTTTATGTCGCGCTCCGCTACGGTCCGCGCTCGTGGGGTCCGCTCCTTGGCCGTTCCGAGCTGAGCCGGCTGAAATTCCTGGTCAACCAGTTGAAAGTCTGACGCCGCGCCCGCATTGCCACGACTGGCCAGCCGACTAAAGAATCTTTCGCGTGCTGCTGCTCGTCTTTCTGGTCGCAATCGCTTTGGGAGTCGCCGCGTGGTTCGTGGGCGGCCAGGCGTGGTGGCTGCGCCGCCGCCGCGCCGCCTTCGCCCGCCAGCCGTTTCCGCCGCAGTGGCAGGATTGGCTGCGTACTCGCACTTCGATCTACGCGCGCGTTCCGCCCGAGCTGCGCCCGCGTCTGCACGAGCTGATCCGGATCTTCGTCGGCGAAAAGACTTTCGTCGGCTGCAACGGGCT
>DATEKT010000313.1:0-5729 GCA_035277305.1 Steroidobacteraceae bacterium
GCGCTTGTCGCCCTCTGCGGGCAGATACGCCAGGTGGCCGACGCCGACCAGTTCCAGCGCGTTGCCGAACACGCCGAACACCTTGTCGTTCGAGAAGTTGATGTTGCGCACGTAGTTTTCGATGACGTGATCCGGGACGACCTGGCCGAAGCGCAGCAGGCGGTCGTCTTCATCGAGTGCGAGAAAGTGGCTGAGGAGTCGTTCGCGGTCTGCCGAGGACAGTTCGCGGACGAGAACCGGCAGACTCGCGTTATCCAGCGGACGATCGCTTGCGACGATCTGCTCAGCGGTGCGGTTGATGGTCAGTTCCACGGTTGTTCCTCCTTCATTCGTCATGCAGCATGCTGCAAAGCAAAACGAATTTTAGCCGATTGCGGAGAAACAGATACGGGAAAACCCTTAAAAACGCCTAGACGAGACGTTCTAAATAGCTACTGAAAACGATTAGATTTGTTTTAAATCAACGATTTAGAGTTATTGCGGAAACGCAACGATTTGCGATGTCCACGTTTTGTTGTGGTGCAGCATTATTGGTGGTCGCCCGTGAGCCCATGTTCGAGCATGTCGACGACCTGTTCGGCGAACTCGCGATATCCGAGCTTGCCGCCCGGTTTGAGCCAGGTGAACGTCCAGTTGATCATGCCGAACACCATCATGGTGAGCGCGGTCTGGTTGTCCGTCGTTGCTCGTTTCGGGTAGGCGCGCGCGAGTTGACGTGCGAATGCCGCCACGATGTCGCGCTGCCGATCGAGGATGATCTCGCGCTGCGCCTCTTCGAGATATTTGACGTCGTTCAGCAGCGCGACATGCCGACTGTGCGAGGTCTCGTATTCGGCGAGAAACGCGCGTACCAGGTCCGCGAAGCATTCGCGCTCGCTCAGTCCGCGCCGCTGGCTCGCGCCTTCCACCTCCGCGATGATCAGCATGAGCCGCTTGGTGTAGCGGTCCAGAAGATCGAAGAGAATCCCTTCCTTGCTTTCGTAATAGTGGTAGAGACGGGCTTTGGACGTGCCGCTGGCCGCAGCCAAATCCGCCATCGAAGTGCTGGGATAGCTCGTCTGAGCGAATTTCGCGGCGGCGAGTTCGAGGATCTGTTCGCGTTGCGTCTCGTGGTCGGGCGCTTTGGTACGGGCCATGTGTTCGAAGGATGCGTTCTTATAGATTTAGCGGCGCAGCTCGGACTGACTCATCTCCGACGGCGTGCCGCGCATTTTAAGTCGTCCCGCGGCGATGAGTTCGCGGCAGCGCCAGAAAGCGATGGCGTCGGAGAGCATGAAGTCGAAGCGTTGCCCCATCGCCGCGCCGGCGATCTCACGCGCTGGTTTCCATTCGGGGCCGGCGAGATCGAGCAGTGCTTCGTCGACGTCGAGCCATGTTCCCGAAACGAGCATGTTGTCGCGCAGGCGGCGCGTTTCGGCGTTGGCGTATTTCGCTTCCTGCCATTCGAGCGCGAGCCGGCTGATGCGCAGCACCGAAATCGGCGCCGCGGTCGGGAGCTTCGCGAGCAATTGCTTCGGCGAGAACATGCCCACCGCCGTCGCGCGATCTGCACGGCCCACGCGTTCCGGCTGGCTGTCGCTGGTTGCGAGGGATAGATCGTCGTGGGAAAGCTTCGCTTCGTTCAGACGCTGCGGCGCATTGCGCAGATGAAAGGCGACACGTCGCAAGGTGAGCTGATCGGCGGCGCTCTGGCCATGCCATACGACGATCTGCGCATCGCCGCGCGCGAGACGTCCGAAGAGGGCCTGCTGCTCTTCGAGTTCGTCCTCGAAGTCGAGCGCGCTGTTCAGCACCTGACGCCAGAACGCGGCGCGCGCGGGCGACGCTTCGTCGATGTCGCGAATCGGCCCCACGGCGAGATCGTCGCGCAGCACGATGACGCGCTCGTCGCGCTCCGCGCGCTGCAGCGCTTCGGTGAGGGACTGGGCCGCGCTGTCGCCATTCGTGACGTGAATCGTGTTCATCGGTGTCGGCATGCCGGAAAGACGAAAGGACCGCCTTGGGCGGGCGGTCCCTTAGTTTACGCGAATCGAATGACACCCGGCTGCGGTCTAGCGCTCGTCGAAACTCACGATCACTTTCTCGCTCACCGGATGACACTGGCAGGTCAGCACGAAACCTTCATCGATCTCATGCTGTTCGAGCGTGTAGTTCTTCTCCATCTTCACTTCGCCTTCGAGCACTTTCGCCCGGCACGTGCAGCACACGCCGCCCTTGCACGCATACGGCAACGCGAGTCCCGCCTTCAGCCCCACATCGAGCACGCTCACGCCTTCATACGGCAGGCGCAGCTTGCGCTTCTTGCCGTCGATGATCAGCTCCAGCTCCGCCGCCGGCGTGTTCTCCGTGATCTCGATCGTCGGTGCGCCCGCCTGCGGCAGCGGCGTGCCGAAGCGTTCCACATGGATCTGCTTCTGCGACACGCCCGCGTCCTTCAGCGCCGCTTCGGCCGCATCCATCATCGGGCCCGGACCGCAGATGAACGCCTCGTCGATTGCCTCGGGCGAGAGCAGGCTCTCCAGAAACGCCTTGCACTTCTCTTGATCCAGCACGCCGTTGAACAACTCCACGTCCTGCAGATCGTCCGACAGCACGTGATACAGCGAGAACCGGTCCATATAACGGTTCTTCAGATCTTCGAGCTCCTCGGCGAACATGATCGCGTCCACGCTGCGGTTGCCGTACACCAGCGTGAAGCGGCTCGTGGGCTCCGTATCGAGCGTCGTCTTGATGATCGCCAGCACCGGCGTGATGCCCGAGCCGCCCGAGAACGCCACGTAATGTTTTGCGTGATCCGCGTTCAGGTGCGTGAAGAAGCGTCCATCGGGCGTCATCACGTCGATCTCGTGTCCCGGCTTGAGCGTCTCGAACGCGAAGTTCGAGAAGCGTCCGCCGCGCACGCGCTTGATGCCGATGCGCAACTCGCCGTCACGATCGTAGTCGGTCACGCCCACGCAGATCGAATACGAACGGCGCGTCTCTTCACCGTCGATATGCGTCTTGAGCGTCACGAACTGGCCCTGCGTGAAGCGAAACGCGTCGCGCAGCGCGGGCGGCACCTCGAACGAGACAGTGACCGCATCGGCGGTTTCGGGGCGCACGTCGCGAATGCGCAGCGGGTGGAATTGCGGAGTCGCCATCGTTATCGGCTCGCTTTCAGTGGATTCGGTTGAATCGGTTGAATCGGTTCAGTACGGCTTGAAGTAATCGAACGGCTCGCGGCAGTCCACGCAGCGATACAGCGCCTTGCACGCGGTCGAGCCGAATTGCGCCAGCTTCTCGGTGTGCGTCGAGCCGCAGCGCGGACAGGCGATCACTTCCTTCTTGTAGGGTACGAAGCGGATCGGCTTTTCCGAGCTGCTGCACGCGCCCGCCGGCGGCGCGATGCCGTAGCGGCGCAGCTTCTCGCGTGCTTCCGGCGTGATCCAGTCCGTGGTCCACGCCGGCGCCAGCACCGTCTCGACGCGATGCGCGCCGAGTTCGGCCTGCTCGATCGCCTGCGCGATATCCTCGGCGATCTGCGACATCGCCGGACACCCCGAGTATGTCGGCGTGATCACCACTTCGAGCACGCCATCGGCGCCGTGGCGCACCTCGCGCAGAATGCCCAGTTCGCGAATCGATACCACCGGAATCTCCGGATCAGGTACCGCTTCGAGCACGGACCAGGCGCGTTCGATTGTCGTATCCATTTACCAGCTCGCACCCGGATGTTGACGCGCGAGACTCTGCATTTCCGCCAGCAGATAGCCCATGTGCTCCGAGTGCTCACCCTGCTTGCCCGTGCTCACGTGCTTCACTTCAGCGGGGGCTTCGAGCGTCGCTTCTTCGAGCGCGGCTTGCACCTGCTCGCGCCATGCCGCTTCGAACTGCGTGGCCAGCGGCGCGATGCCCGCATCGGCCACGGCCTGCTCGATCGCATCGATCGCGAAGAACTCGCGCGTGTACGGCATCAGGTAATCGAGCGCGGCCTGCGTGCGCCGATGCGATTCCTCCGTGCCATCGCCCAGCCGCACCAGCCAGTCGCGCGCGTGATGCAGGTGATAGCGCGTCTCCTTGATCGACTTCGCCGCGATCGCCGCGAGTTGCGTATCGCCCGATGCCTGCAGCGCGGTCCACACTTCGGCCATCAGCGCCGAGTACAGGAAGTTGCGCACGATCGTCACCGCATAGTCGCGCTCCGTGCGTGCGGTTCCGGCGAGCGGGCCGAAGTGCGGCAGCTCCGTGATCGTGTAGTTCGCGAACTCGCGCTCGGTGCGGAAGTACGCGTAATCGTCTTCGGTCTTCTTCGCGCCGTTGAGCGTCGCGTCGAGCGTCGCTGCATGCGTGTACAGCAAACGCGCCTGGCCGATCAGATCCAGACTGATGTTCGCCAGCGCAATATCCTCTTCCAGCGCCGGGCCGTGACTGCACCATTCGGCGTTGCGCTGACCGAGGATCAGCGCGTTGTCGGCAAGACGCAGCACGTAAGTGAGATGTTCCTGGCTCATCTTCAAGGTCATGACTCGCCCGCCCTTACATATGATTGATTTCGTCGGGCAGCACGAAGAACGTCGGGTGCCGATAGATCTTGTCGACGGCCGGCTCGAACAGCTCGCCCTTGTCCGCCGGGTCCGATGCGGTGATCGCCGCCGACGGCACCACCCAGATGCTCACGCCTTCCTGACGCCGCGTGTACACGTCGCGCGCCATGCGCAACGCCGCGCCCGCATCCGGTGCGTGCAGGCTGCCGCAGTGCTTGTGATCCAGTCCCTGCTTGCTGCGCACGAACACTTCCCAGATCGGCCATTCCTTGTTCATCTTCATCGTCTCCATGCTCATGCAGCTTGTTGGTGGGCGCGGGCTTTTTGCTTGTCCGCTTGCTTGTCCGCATACGCGAGTGCGGCTTCGCGCACCCATGCGCCCTCGTCGTGCGCCTTCACGCGCGTAGCGAGGCGCTCCTTGTTGCACGGGCCGTCGCCATTGACCACGCGCCAGAACTCTTCCCAGTCGATCTCGCCGTAGTCGTGCGCGCCGCGTGCCTCGTTCCACTTCAGGTCCGCATCGGGCAACGTGACGCCCAGGATCTTCGCCTGCTCGACCGTGGCATCGACGAACTTCTGGCGCAGGTCGTCGTTCGAGATGCGCTTGATGCCCCACGCGAAGGACTGGCCGCTGTGGATCGAATCCTTGTCGCTCGGGCCGAACATCATCAGCACCGGCCACCACCAGCGGTTCACCGCCTGCTGCACCAGATCCTTCTGCGCCTGCGTGCCCTTCATCATCGCCAGCAGCGCATCGAAGCCCTGTCTCTGATGGAACGACTCCTCCTTGCAGATGCGGATCATCGCGCGGGCATACGGGCCGTAGGTGCAGCGGCACAACGGGATCTGGTTCATGATCGCCGCGCCATCGACCAGCCAGCCGATCACGCCGACATCGGCCCAGGTGGGCGTCGAATAGTTGAAGATGCTCGAATACTTGGCCTTGCCTGCGTGAAGGGCGGCGACGAGTTGATCGCGCGAGACGCCCAGCGTTTCGGCCGCGCTGTACAGATACAGGCCGTGGCCGCCTTCGTCCTGCACCTTGGCCAGCAGGATCGCCTTGCGCTTGAGGCTGGGGGCGCGGCTGATCCAGTTGCCCTCGGGCTGCATGCCGATGATCTCCGAGTGGGCATGCTGCGAAATCTGGCGCACCAGCGTCTTGCGATACGCCTCGGGCATCCAGTCCTGCGGTTCGATCTTGCCGTC
>DATEKT010000314.1:0-4127 GCA_035277305.1 Steroidobacteraceae bacterium
GCCTTCCGTATTCCTGGAAGTCCTGCTGGCGCGTCTCCGTCACGGCGTACGCAATGTATGGCTCGTCGGTCAGGTTGTTGATCTGGAACAGCAGCGAGAGACCCTGCAGCCGTCCCGGACCGAACTCGTACCCGACCTGCACGTCCGTGATCTGGTCGCCCTTCACGTACTTGAGCGCGCGGTCGTTCGCGAAGTTCGTCACCTCGCCGATGTACTTCGAACGCGCGCGCGTGCCGATGCGCGCCGAAAACCCGGAGTTTTCGTAGTACGCAGTCGCGCTCCACACGTTCTCCGACAGGCCCGGCAGCGGGATGTCGCCGAGACCGTTACCGGTGATGAAGTTGTTGCCCGGCGGATCCTGGATCGTGATGCTGCTCTCCGTGTGCGCGTAGCTCAGGATGACGCCGAAACCGCTCAGCGCCGGGGTGATCAGATCACCCGTCAGCGAGGTTGCCACTTCCACGCCCTTCAGGTTGCCGCCTTTGCCGTTCAGCGGACGCGTGAACTTGCCGTTCGGCACCGGCGTCACGCCCGGCTGGAAGTAGCCCGGCGGCAAATCCGCGAGCAGGTCGGAAAAGTCGTGGAACTGCTCCGTCTGGTTGTAGATGTACGTCTTCAGATCCTTGTAGAACGCCGCAGCCGACACGTACGCGCCGCTGCCGAGATACTTCTCGTACGACAGGTCGAACGCGTTCGCGCGCCAGGGATCGAGGAGCGGTGTGCCGCCCGAGCCGCCCGGCAGGCCCGTGGCAGAGTCGAACCCGATCTCGCTCGACGCCTTCAGCTGATCCATGCGGGCACGGGCGAGCTCGCGCGCGATGCCGACGCGCAACGCCTGGTCCGAAGGCAGCATGAACGCGAGATTGATCGCGGGCAGCACGTCGGTGTACTTCTTGCCGTCGCTGAACGGCTCGACCACGCCGTTGACTTTCTGCGTCGCGTTCGACTCCTGGTCGGTGTTGACCAGTTGCACGCCGACGTTACCGCGCAGGGTGACGTTCGAGCTCAGCTCGTGATCGAGGCTGCCGCGCACGAAGCCGGTCGTCACCTTCTCGGTGACGTTCCAGTTCTTGCCGATGAGATAGTCGAAGCCCGGCGTGGTCGGCGAGCCGTAGACGATCGGCTGATAGTAGTTCTCCAGCACCGCCGGAACGTCCCACGCCAACGCCCGGCCGGCGCCCGCGTAACCGAGGTTCGTCGGCGACTCGAGGAACTCGGGCGCGATCTGGAAATACCCGCCGCCGATCGTGTTGAGACCGCCTTCCGGCTGGAACTTGTCCTTCTCGCGATCGGCGTAGTTCACGCCAAACACCAGGTCCGACATCCACAGGCGGTTGAGCTGGTAGCCGACGTCGATGCGGCCGGAGGTCAGCTCGTCCGTGATGCGCGGGATCTTGCTGTAGCCCGCGCCGTAGATCGTCGGACCCACCTGCACCTGCGTCGGATCCGCGTAGTTGCGATCGAAGGTGAGGCGCGGCATGCCGTCGTTGTTGATGGCGAAAGTGCCGTTGTCATAGATGTTGCGCGGCGTGCCCGCAGGTGCGTTCGTGAGCGGCGCGATCTGCGCATTGGTCTCGTACTGCTGCTCGTTGCGCTTCGCCTTCGAGTGGCTGACGTCCGCGGTGAACGTCCAGTCGCCGGCGAGCCACTCGTTGTTCCAGCCGAGCGCCAGGATCCGGTCCTGGGTCTTGAACAGGAAGTTGCGCGCCAGCGGCACACGCTGCAACAGATCGGCGCCGACGACGGTGTTGTCGCGGATCACCGGGTTGGCGTAGCCGAATTGCGTGTTGTCCGGGAACGTGCCGTCGCAGCAAGGCGCCGGGTAGCCGCCCAGGTTCACTTCCAGGCTGCGCGCGTTGTCCTCTTGCTTCCGACGGGTGTAGTACACGTCGAAGATGCTGGTGAAGTTATCGCTCGGGCGCCACTGCAGAGCGGCCATTGCGCCGTCGCGCTGGTTGTCGCCCATGTCGGTGCGCACCTTGATGCCATCGGTCACGAAAGTGTCCGGACCCACTCCAGGATTGACGACGCCGGTGGGGTTGGCGTCGCCCGCGCCCGGTGTGCCGTTCGGATGCCAGGGCTCGTACGTGCCCGCGCCGCGCGTCGCCAGCGGCGACACCAGTCGCGCCACGCCGAAGGTCACGCCGATCGTGTCGTCGGCAAACTGATCGATGTACGAGAAGCTTGCGCGATAGCCCTTCTCGTCCGAGTCCGCTCCAAGATCGTCGTGCGAGTTCGCTTCGCCGCGCAGGTTGAACGCGATCGTGCGGCGGCCGTAGTTCAGCGGGCGCGTCGTGCGCAGATCGATCGTGCCGGCGAGACCCTGACCGATCAGGCTCGCGTCGGGCGTCTTGTAGACGACGACGGCGCTCAGCAGCTCGGACGGATATTGCTCGAATTCGATGCTGCGATTGTCGCCCGTGCTGACCTGTTCGCGGCCGTTGAGCAGCGCGGTCGTGAAGCCCGGGTCGGTGCCGCGCAGGCTGATCGCCGACGCGCGTCCTTCGGCACGCTGCGAGGTGAGGCCCGGCAGTCGCGAGATCGAATCCGCGATGCTGGTGTCGGGCAGCTTGCCGATGTCTTCGGCGGAGATGGCCTCGACAATGCTGTCGTTGCCTTTCTTGATTTCGATGGCGTCTTCGATGCCGTGGCGGATGCCGGTGACGACGACCTCTTCGATGTTGTCGCCCTCAGCCGCCATCGCGACTGTGGTGGTGCCGACGGAAAGCAACAGGGCGCAGCCGATGCCGGTCGCGTGACTGGAAATTTTCATGGTGACTCCTCGCACTTCGATTGTTCGGCGCGCGCCGGTCCCCTACAGTCCGGCAGCGAAACCCCTGGTCGCCGACTTTTGGTAGGCGGAGTCTCGACCGGCGCAGCGGCCGAAGCCACGGCACGCATACGTATTCATGTGGCCGCCGCGCGCGCATACGTATTCAACTGACATGGGATCCCTGAACGAACCGTTATGGATTCAGTCACCGCCACCGCACCGCATGCTGCGACCCGCCCGGCCCTGTCGTTCTGGCAGATCTGGACCATGTGCTTCGGCTTTCTCGGCATCCAGTTCGGCTTTGCTTTGCAGAATGCCAACGTCAGCCGCATCTTCCAGACGCTCGGCGCAAGCATCGACCAAATTCCGATCTTGTGGATTGCGGCGCCGCTCACCGGGCTGATCGTCCAGCCGATCGTCGGCTACTACTCGGACCGCACCTGGACGCGGCTCGGACGCCGGCGGCCCTACTTCCTGGTCGGCGCGATCCTCGCGTCCATCGCTCTCGTGCTGATGCCGCAGTCCCCGACGCTGTGGGTCGCGGCCGGGCTGCTGTGGATCCTCGATGCCTCGATCAATATTTCGATGGAGCCGTTCCGTGCTTTCGTCGGCGATCAGCTGCCGACCGCGCAACGCCCGACCGGTTACGCGATGCAGAGCTTCTTCATCGGCGTGGGCGCAATCGTCGCGAGCATGCTGCCGTGGTTGCTGACGCATGCCGGCGTGAGCAATCACGCCGAGGCCGGCGGCGTGCCGGACGCAGTGCACTTCTCCTTCTATATCGGTGCGATCGTGCTGTTCGCTGCAGTCGGGTGGACAGTGCTGCGGTCGAGGGAATATCCGCCGGAAGCGCTGCGGTCGTTCGCGGATGCGCAGCCGGAGACAGCGGCGCCAGCCGGTGCGGTCAATTCAAGTCGTCGCAATGGACTGGTGTGGGTTGCAATCGCGATCGCTGCCGTCGTGGCGATCCGCATAGAAGGGCTCGATGCGCAGCTCTACATTCTCTGCGGGCTCGGGCTGGCATGGGGAATCGCTCTGCTGCTCGAGAGCGCGGTGAATCCGGCGACCGCCTTCGCCAGCGTCATGCACGACTTCCACGGCATGCCGCACACGATGCGGCGTCTCGCCTGGGTGCAGTTCTTTTCCTGGCTCGCGCTGTTCGCGATGTGGATCTATACGACCGCAGCCGTAACGCAGGTGCACTTCGGCACGACGGACGCGCAATCCGACGCGTATAACGAAGGCGCAAACTGGGTTGGCGTGCTATTCGGCGCGTACAACGGATTCGCCGCCGTCGCTGCTGCCATCATCCCACTCGTCGCTGCGCGCGTCGGGTTGCGCATGTCGCATCTCA
>DATEKT010000315.1:0-10614 GCA_035277305.1 Steroidobacteraceae bacterium
GGGGGTGGTGGAACCTTTGGTGGGGGTGGAGCGGGAGGGCGCTGGTGAGCATCGCTCGACATCTGTTCACGACCGGTTGGGGCATGCGCCGGGCGTTCGACGGCGCCACGCTCGCGGCTATCGAGCAGGCGATTACCGACACGGAGCGCAGTCACGGCGGCGAGATCCGCTTCGCTGTCGAAGCGAGCCGCGGCGCGATCGACCTGATGCGCGGCGTCACGCCGCGTCAGCACGCGGTGCACGCGTTCGCGCGCCTCGGCATGTGGGACACCGAGGCGAACAACGGCGTGCTCATTTATGTCTCGTGGGCCGACCGCGACGTCGAGATCGTCGCCGATCGCGGCTTCAACGGGCGCGTGAGCGACGAGGAATGGGCGCAGGTGTGCCACCAGATGGAGCAAGCGTTCGCTCGCGGCGCGCCGCGCGAGGCAGTGGTGGCGGGGATTCGCGCCGTCGGCGCGCTGATTGCGCGCCACTTCCCGGCCGTCGACCGCGACGAGCTGCCGAACCGGCCGGTGTTGCTGTAGGCGGACAGGCTCCCCGATATGCCGGACAGCGCCAAACAGGCCCGAAACGAGTAATAATGCCCAGCATGAATTTCGCTGCCGCCCGCCTCACTCTCGCCGCCTACATCGCGCTGAGCGCCACCGGTTGTCAGCTGATGCAGCGGCAGCACGAAGCGCCACCTCCGCCGGCGCCGGTCGCGCCCACGATCCATGAGCCGGTCGCGACGCACGTGTTCCAGCTCGCGCCGGACGACGAAGTCGTCGGCGAGCTGCAGGTCACCAAGGTGATGGGCGAGGACACGCTCCCGGACATCGCGCGTCGCTTCAATCTCGGCTACGAAGAAATCCAGCGCGCCAACCCGGGCGTCGATCCGTGGGTGCCGGGCGAAGGCCGCGAGATCGTGTTGCCCACGCAGTTCGTACTGCCGAGCGCGCCGCACGAAGGGCTCGTGATCAATCTCGCGCAGCTGCGCGTCTTCTATTTCCCGAAGGTGAAGGACGGCGAGCCGCAGACCGTCATCACGCATCCGATCGGCATCGGCAAGGTCGGCTGGCAGACGCCGGAAGGTACGACCAAGGTCACCGGCAAGCGCACGAACCCGACGTGGTTCCCACCGGCGTCGGTGCGCAAGGAGCACAAGGAAGCGGGCGATCCGCTGCCCTCGAAAGTGCCGCCCGGTCCGGACAATCCGCTCGGCGCGTACATGATGACGCTCGGCTGGCCGAGCTATCTGATCCACGGCACGAACAAGCCGTACGGCGTCGGACTGCGCTCCAGTCACGGCTGCATGCGCTTCTACCCCGAGGACATCGCGGAGCTGTACGGCAAGATTCCGGTCGGCACGAAGGTGACCGTCGTCAATCAGCCGTTCGTGTTCGGCTGGCACGACGGCGCGCTGTATGTGCAGGCGTTCCCGGTGATGGAAGACGACCAGCGCGATCATCCGAAAGCCGCCGACACGCTGCTCAACGCAGCGATCTCGGATGAGATGTGGCAGAAGGTGAAGTATCACGGCTCCGCGATCGATCTCGAGGTCGTGAACGGCCTGATGACGCAGCCGCGCGGCATCGCGCTGCCGGTGTCGAAGCCGAAGATGACGCTCGACGGCTACGTCGCGGGCGCACGGCACGTCGAGAATCGCGTGCCGCCCGGCGCGAACTGGAACGGCAGCGAAGAGATGTACTACACCGCCGAGGAGTTCGAGGCGGCCCGCGACGGTGTGACGCTGCCGAAGAAGCAGGCGCCGAAGGCCACCAAGAAGACGGCCACGAAGCCTGCGACTGCCGCCGGGGCCGTAGCTGCCCCTCGCCAGACCGCCCTGTAATCCCGCCGTCATCTGCACGCCATACGCTGCCGCGGTCTGAACGACCGCGGGAGCTTGCATGCGCATCGTGATGATCTCGGATGTCTATTTTCCGCGGATCAACGGCGTTTCCACTTCGATCCAGACTTTCCGCCGCGGCCTGCACGCTGCCGGCCATGAAACGTTTCTGATCGCACCGGAGTACCCGGCCGGCCGATCCGCCGACGAGGGGGGCATCCTGCGGGTGCCTTCGCGCTACCTGCCGCGCGATCCGGAAGACCGTGCGATGAAGCTGGGTGCGATTCGTGCGCTGCGTTGGCAGGTGGAGCGTCTCGATCCCGACCTGGTGCACATCCAGACGCCGTTCATCGCTCACTACCAGGGCACCGCACTGGCCCGTGCACTGCGCGTCCCGGTCATCGAGAGCTATCACACGTACTTCGAAGAGTATCTGCACCACTACGTGCCGCTGCTGCCGCGCGCTGTCATGCGCTTCGTCGCGCGTCGCTTCACCGTTTCCCAGTGCAACGTCCTCGACGCGCTCGTCGTGCCTTCGCGCGCGATGGAGCAAGCGCTGGTCGACTACGGCGTGCGCTGCCCGATGCACATCATTCCGACCGGCATGGAGATGGAGCGTTTCGCCGGCGGCGACGGCGCCCGCTTCCGCGCGCAACTCGGCATTGCGCCGGGACAACCGGTGCTGGTGCACGTCGGGCGCATCGCGCATGAGAAGAACATCGACTTCCTCTTCCGCATGTTCGCGCTCGTCGTGCGCGCCAGGCCCGGTGCGGTGTTCGTCGTCGCGGGCGAGGGCCCGGCGCTGAATGCCTGCAAGGCGTACGTCCGCTCGCTCGGCATCGAGCAGCACGTGCGGTTCGTCGGCTACCTGTCGCGTGAGCGCGAGCTGCTCGATTGCTATCGTGCCGGCGACCTGTTCGTGTTCTCGTCGAAGACCGAGACGCAGGGGCTGGTACTGCTGGAAGCGATGGCGCTCGGTGTGCCGGTCGTATCGACGGCGCACATGGGGACCGCCGATATCGTCAACCCGCAGCGCGGCGCACATGCGGCGCCGGACGACGAGGGGGCCTTCGCGAGCATCGTCGTGAAGCTGCTCGAAGATCCGCCGCGTCGCGCCGCAATGTCCGCCGAGGCCCGGGCGTACGCTGCGACCTGGTCGGCCAGCTCGATGGCCGATCGGCTGGCCGGGCTGTATGCAGCGGTCGTCGACCAGGCCTTGAGGAACCAGCCCGTCTCGCAGCCCGTATAGGAGTAGAGTGACATTCGTCACTTTTCTTCGGGGGCACCATGCGTTGGGAAGGGCGGCGCCAAAGCGAGAACGTCGAAGATCGTCGCGGCATGCGCTTCGGGCGCGCCGGCGGCATCGGGCTGGGCACGATCGTACTGGCGCTCGTCGCAGCCTACTTCGGCGTAGATCCGTCGGTGGTCCTGCAGGGCACGCAGCCCTCCGTGCAGCAGCAGGGCGAACAGGTTCCCTATAACGAGACCCCGGAAGAGGCGCAGAAGCGCGAGTTCGTTACCACCGTGCTCGCAGACACCGAGGACGCCTGGACCGAGCTGTTCGCCGCGGCCGGAAGCACCTACGAGAAGCCCAAGCTCGTGCTGTTCTCGGGCGCCGTGCAGTCGGCCTGCGGCATGGCCGAGTCTGCGGTCGGGCCGTTCTACTGTCCCGGCGATCGAATGGTGTACATCGACCTGTCCTTCTACGACGAGCTGCAGAACCGCTTCGGCGCGCCCGGCGATTTCGCGCAGGCATACGTGGTCGCGCACGAAGTCGGGCATCACGTGCAGACGCTGCTCGGCATCTCCGAGCGCAACATGGCGGCCCGTCAGCGCGCGAGCCAGGAAGAAGCGAATGCGCTGTCCGTACGGCAGGAATTGCAAGCGGATTGCTTCGCGGGTATCTGGGCGCACAACGCGGATCGCTCGCGCCAGTTGCTCGAACAGGGCGACGTCGAGGAAGGTCTCAACGCTGCCGCCGCCATCGGCGACGATCGCTTGCAGAAACAATCGCGCGGCTACGTCTCGCCGGAGTCGTTCACGCACGGCAGCTCGGAGCAGCGCGTGCGCTGGTTCAAGCGCGGCTTCGAATCGGGCCAGATGGAGTCGTGCGATACGTTCGGCACGAGAAATCTTTAGAGAAGCATCACTGTAAGCTCCACCGACACGCCCCCTCGCGCGAATCGCCTGTGCTAACTTACGCGCCACAAGAAGAGGGGAGGCCAGGTGCCCGAGCGTTCGCTCGAAGGTATCCAGATCACTGAAACGCCGGGCGCGGAGCAACCGATCGCACGAGCGAGCGCGCACTTGACCGCCTTCGTCGGCCGCACGCTGCGCGGTCCCGTCAACCGGGCCGTCACCGTTCACAGTTTCGCGGATTTTCAGCAGGAGTTCGGCGGCCTGTGGCAGCCGAGCCCGCTCTCATACGCCGTCGAGCATTTCTTCGAGCAGGGCGGACGCCAGGCAGTCATCGTTCGCGTCGCGAACGGCGCTGCGCCGGTCACGATCTCGCTGCGCGGCGGCCGCGAATCCCTGCAGCTGGAAGCACGCGCGCCGGGCACGCGGGAATTCCTGCGCGCCTCGATCGACTACGATCACATCGAGGCGGACGACGAGCAGCGCTTCAACCTGGTCGTGCAGCGCGTGCGCTCGCCGGGCTCGGAACGCATCGAGTCGCAGGAGACATTCCGCGGCTTGTCGATCGATCCCGCCTCGCCGCGCTTCGTCGGTGTCGCCTTGCTCGAATCCAATCTCGTGCGCGTGCGGGGCGAAGTGCCGGCAGTGCGGCCGGACCGCACGCTGATGCCGGGCACGAACCTGCCGGTCGGCTATGTGAGCTCGAATCCCGACGGCGACGACGGCCGTCCGATCTCGGACTATGACGTGATCGGCTCCGCGACGCGGCGCTCCGGGATGTTCGCGCTCGAAGACGTCGACGAGCTCGCCTTCTTATATATACCGCCGCTGACACGCACCGTTGATGTCGGCGTCAGCACCGTGCTGGTCGCCGCGAAGTTCTGCCGCCAGCGTCGCGCGATGCTGATCGTCGATCCGCCGGCTGCATGGGACAGCGCCGCGGAAGCGGTGCGCGGACTGAAACGACTGAATTTTCACAGCGATCACGCACTGATGTTCTTTCCGCGCATCGCCGCGACGGACAGGCTGCGCGGGCGCATCGAGACCTTCGGCAACGGGGGCGCTGTCGCCGGCCTGTTGTCGCGCACCGGCGAGGCGGTTTCAGCCGCGATCGCGGCGAAGGACCCGGAGCCGCTGCTCCGCGCCGGAGCGCGCCTGTCGCGCGATGTGCAGCCGGCCGATCGCTGGTCGCTGGCAGCGCATGGAGTGAACGTGTTGCAGGCAGTGCGCAGCGCGGACCGCGAGCGCCCGCCGCTGCGAACACTGGCTTGCGGCGCGAGTGCATCCTCAGACTGGTCGTACCTGTCGCAGCGCCGGTTCGCGCTGTTCGTGATCAATTCCATCGAGCGCGGCACGCGCTGGTGCGTGCTGCGTCCCGGCGATCCGACAGTGTGGGAGCGAGTCGCGGCGCAAGTGCGGCGATTCCTGGGCGAGCTGCAGAGCGCCGGCGCGTTCGCGGCGGTGCCGCCCGATCAGGCGTTCTCGGTGATCTGCGACGAGCGCATCAACGAAGCGAGCGAGCCGCACCTGGTGCACATCCTGGTGCAGTTCGCGGCGACGCATGCCGGCGAGTACCACAGCTTCATGGTCACTCACTCGGTGAGCGGCGCGACAGTGCGGCCGGTTGTAGTCAACCGCCTCGAAGCCTCGTTGATCGTCGCGCCGGAGCTGGAGCAGGAGATCACGATCCGCATCGATCCGCGCGACGGCTCGCTGCTGGCGCACTGAAGAAACGGCCTACTGCCGTCTCCATAGCACTTCCTGCCCTTTCTCGTGCCGCGCCAGCACGCGCGCAACGACGAACAGCAGATCCGACAACCGGTTCAGATAGCGCATCACTTCCGGCGCGACCGTATCGTGTTGCGCCAGCGTCCACGTGCAACGCTCCGCGCGCCGCGTGATCGCTCGCGCCACGTGGCACGCGGCAGCGGCCGGCCCGCCCCCCGGAAGAATGAACTCCTTGAGCATCGGCAGCGGCTCGTTGAAGCGATCGAGGACCTGCTCCAGCTCGTCGATGTGCCGGTCGAGGATTGCGCGATAGCCGGGCACTGCCAGCTCGCCGCCGAGATCGAACAGCTCGTGCTGAATCTTCGTCAGCGCCTCGCTCACGTCAGACGGCAGAGCGGGCACGGCGAGCACGACACCGAGCGCGCTGTTCGCTTCGTCAACCGTACCGTACGCCTCGATGCGCGCATGCGTCTTCGGCACGCGCGAGCCGTCGCCGAGGCCCGTCGTGCCGTCGTCGCCGGTGCGGGTGTAGATCTTGCTGAGGCGGTGACCCATGGATGCTCCTCGAATTGCGTGCAGCGGCTAACTTACTCCGACTGCGAACGCCAGCGCGAGTGCCCAGAGCAATGCGCAGGCCCCCACGTAGATCCGCAAGGCGCGCTGGAGATCGCCGGCATCCGGATGACGGCCGCTGCCGAATTCCGGCCGCTCGTGCAGGACACCCTCGTATGTCGCGGCGCCGCCGAGTTGCACGCGGAGCGCGCCCGCCATCGCGGCTTCCGGCCAGCCCGCGTTCGGTGACGCATGCTTCGACGCGTCGCGCCACATCACGCCCAACCCGCCGCCGCCCGCGATGACAATCAGCAATCCCGCGAGTCGCGCCGGGATGAGATTGGCGACGTCGTCCGCGCGCGCCGCGGCCCAGCCGAACATGCGCCAGCGCGGCTCGCGATGACCGATGAGGCTGTCGGCGGTGTTCAGCGCCTTGTACGCGAACAATCCCGGCAAGCCGCCGACCGCAAGCCAGAACACGGGCGCGACGATGCCATCGTTGAAACTCTCGGCGAGACTTTCGATCGCCGCTGCGGCGACGCCGGTCGTCGTGAGCTCCGCGGTGTCGCGGCCGACGATCTGCGAAACGGCCGCACGCGCGGCGGTCAGATCGTCACCCAGCAAGGGCAGCAGAACATCGCGTACGTGAACGTAAAGACTTCGCTGCGCCAGTCCCGCGGTCGCAACTAGAACGATGACGACTGCGCCGAACGGCAGTTCCCGGGCACCCGCCTGGATCGCGTAGCCCGCTACGCCCGCGCCGCCAGCGACGATGAGCGTCGTGACGATGCCGAGCACGCGTCGCACGACGTCGCTGCGCGCAGGATTGTTCCAGCGCAGCTCCAGTGCGTCGATCAGCTTGCCGATCCAGGCAACGGGGTGCGAAATGCGCGCGTACAGCGCCTGCGGATAACCGACGCATGCCTCGACCGCGAGTGCGGCCGCCGGCAACCAGAGCTCAACCGGCATGCCGCCCGTGGATTGCGATCATCGGCACGCCGCGCCCGCGCACCGACAGCCACTGCGCTTCGATTCCGTACACCTCGCGCAGAGTCGCGGGCGTGAGCGCCGTTTCGGGCTCGCCATCGGCGACGATGCGGCCGCGATGAAGCACGATCACGCGGTCCGCAATGCGCGCCGCCAACGCCAGGTCGTGAATGGTGAGCACGACGCCGTGACCCTGCGTCGCGAGCGAGCGCAACAGCTCTGCGGCCTCGAACTGATGTGCGGGATCGAGGCCGGCGAACGGTTCGTCGGCGAGGATCCAGTCGGATTCGCCGGCGAGCACGCGCGCGAGCAGCACGCGGGCGCGCTCGCCACCCGAAAGCGTCGTGACCACACGCTGCGACCACTGCGTCGTGTGAGTCGCTTGCATCGCCCGCCGCACAGCCGCTTCATTGTCCGCGTCGCTCGCGCGCCGGCGAAACGGGATCCGGCCGAGCGAGACCAGCGTGGCGACGTCGACGGGCCACGAGATCTCCGGAATCTGCGGCAGGAACGCGATGCGTCGCGCGCGTTCGTCCGCCGGCAGCGCCGTGAGCGGCACACCGTCGAGATCGACGAGTCCGTGCGACGCCTGCAGCAATCCGGCCATGCAGCTGAGCAGTGTGGATTTGCCCGCGCCGTTGGGACCGAGCACTGCGGTCAAAGCGCCGGATGCGAACTGCACGCTGATGCCTTCGAGGACGCTGCGCTGGCCGCGCTCGACGCTCAGCTCGGCGACGCTCAGCCGCGAATCGATTTTCATGTGACCCGCCTGCGCATCGAATACAACAAAGCGAAGAAGAACGGCGCGCCGATCAGCGACATCACGACACCGAGCTGCAACTCGGAGCCGCCGGGCAGCAAGCGCACCAGGACGTCGCCTGCAAGCACCAGCGCTGCGCCACCGACTGCGCTCGGAATGAGCAAAGCGGAGGGCCGGGCGCCCACGAGCGGTCGCAACAGGTGCGGCACTACGAGGCCGACGAACCCGATGATTCCCGAGACCGCAACGCTCGCGCCGACGACGAGCCCGACGCCGCCGGCGAGCAGCCACTGCGCGCGGGCGAGATCGATGCCGAGCGAGCGTGCGCCGACTTCGCCGAGCGTCAGCGCATCGAGCGCGCGCCGGCTGCTCAGGATCAGGAGCGCGCCGATCACGATCAGCGGCGTCGCCAGCATCAGGTCATCGAGGCTGCGATCCGCGAGTGCGCCGAGCATCCAGCGCACGATCTCACCCGCCGCCCATGGGCTCGGCGAGAGCGACAACACCAGCGCAATGCCCGCGACCGCGATCGCGCTGAGAATGACGCCGGACAGCACCAGCGTGAGCGTGCTCGCCGTCAGGCCCGCGAGCAGGAACAACGCGAGCATGCCGAGCATCGCGCCGGCGACGCCGCTCAGCGGCAGGATCGACGGATGCAGGCCGGCGACGCCGAAGAAAATGCTCAGCACCGCGCCGAATGCCGCCATCGCGGAGACGCCGAGCGTGCCGGGGTCGGAGAGCGGATTGCGCAGGTAGCCTTGCAGCGCCGCGCCGGCGAGACCGAGCGCCCCACCGATCACGATGCCGAGCAGCGCGCGCGGCAGCCGCAATTCCAGCAGGATCGTGCGGCCGATCACGTCCTGGCCCTGCCAGATGTCCCAGTCGAGCACGATGCGTCCGATCGCGATCGACGCAATTGTGAGCAGCAGCACCAGAGCGATCATCGTCGGCATGATCCAGCGGTGCGTCGTCATCGCGCGGCCCTCGTCTGCGAAGTCGCAGAGAGCGAGTCGCGCGCCGCGGCGAGCGCCGCGACTTCTTCGACGATCGTCGGGCCGGAGCAGTACATGAAGCGCGCCGGGAACTCGCGTCGCGCGGAGGGAAGCTGACGCAGCGCGCGATGCTGAACGATGCGCGAGGCCTGAGTGCCCGCGGCTGCGGGAATGTCGCCGACGAGCAGCAGGTCCGGCGGATTGGCGACGATCAGCTCCAGCGGCATCGGCATGTGCGTCTCGATGCCGTAGCGTGCGGCGAGATTGTCGAAGCCGACGATACGCAGCAGATCGTCGGTGACGGTGCTCGAGCCGGCCGTCAGGCCGCCGGTTTCGTACACAGCGGCAGTCATTCGCGGTGCACCCGGGGGCAGTCGCGCGGCATCTATCGCGCTCTCGATTCTTGCGACCAGTGCTTCGCCGGCCCCGGGGCTGCCGACCAGCTCCGCAATCCTGCGGATCTGCGCGATGCTGTCCTCGATCGTGAACGACACTTCGAACAACTCGTAGTGGATGCCGACCCGCCGCAGCGCGTTGCGTGTAGCGATCGCCGAGTGCCGGCTGGCCAGCACCAGGTCGGGCCGCAGCGCGACGATCTCTTCCGCGGACTCGTACGTGATCGGCAACTTCGCCGCGAGCGGCGCGATGGATGAGACGAGGGGGTCGCGCGCGTAGTGACTCACGGCCGCGATGCGCTCCGCAGGCACGAGCTCGACGAGGATTGCGTCCAGACACTGATTCAGCGATACGATGCGCGCCGGCGGCGATTCATTCGCCCGCGCGCTGGCGCTGAACGCGAGCAGAGCGATGCAGATCCAGCGCGTCATGCGCTTGCGCCCAGCGCAGCGGCGAGCCGCCGCCATTGCTCGCGTCCGCGCGGCAGGCCGATCCGCAGCAGGTGCGGATCGAAATCGAACGGACGCACCAGGATTCCCGCCGCGAGCAGCCGCGCGAATCGATCGCGAGCATCGCTGGCGCGCGCGAGGCGGAATAGCGACGTTCCACCCGCGACCTCGAAGCCGCCGCGAGCGAGCAGCTCGTCGAGACGCTGCGCCGACTTCTGCAATGTCGTGCGCTCGCGTTCTGCCCAGCGTAGATCGGCGTAGGCAGCGAGCCCTGCGGCGAGCGCGTCGCTCGAGACCGGCCATTCGCCGACGAGGCCGCGAATTGCGGCGGCGATGGGCTCGGCGGCGACGACGAATCCGAGTCGCAGGCCGGCGAGACCGAAGAATTTACCGAACGAGCGCAGCACGACGAGGCGTGGTGCTTCGTCAGCGCCGGCTTGGCTTGCGACGCTGATCTCAGGCGCAACGTCTGCGAACGCCTCGTCGACGATCAGCATTCCGCCGTGCTGGCGCAGCGAGTCGTGCAGGGCCAGAAGCAGCGGGCGCGCGACGATGTGTCCGTCGGGATTGTTGGGATTGACGATAGTGAGGCAGACCGCCCGCTGCGCGTGCGAGTGCAGCTCATCGCGACCAACCGTCTGCGTCAGTGCGCCGGAGCGCGTCCAGGCATCGGCGTGAGAGCCGTACGTGGGCCCGACGATGACCGCCGATTTCAGGTTCACGACTCGTGGCAGAAGCCGCAGAGCGCACTCACTGCCAGCGGTTGCGACCACGCGGGACGGATCG
>DATEKT010000316.1:0-2396 GCA_035277305.1 Steroidobacteraceae bacterium
GATCGAACTCGACAGACTCACCCGGATCCGGGTGAGTCTGTCGAGTTCGATCATGGTTCGCTCCGTCACCGCCGTCACATTGAACGTGAACGGATCGCTACGTTCGCTGCGCGGCCCGAACCTGTGGATTCAGTTTAGGCAATTCGCGGGCCGTGCTCGTGCGCGAGGATCAGGATGATTACGTCTGATGTTTGGAGCGCTGGCGGCCCCGGGCAAAAAAAATGGCGCAGCCCCTTTCGAGGCTGCGCCATTTCTTCGTTCGATGCGGTTGCTCAGACAGCCCTTCGCACCATCAATTCCTTGATCTTGCCGATCGCCTTGGTCGGGTTGAGCCCCTTCGGGCACACGTCGACGCAATTCATGATCGTATGGCAACGGAACAGACGATACGGATCTTCCAGGTTGTCCAGGCGTTCGCCCGTCGCCTCATCGCGGCTGTCCGCGATGAATCGATAAGCTTGCAGCAAGCCCGCGGGTCCCACGAACTTGTCCGGGTTCCACCAGAAGCTCGGGCACGACGTCGAGCAGCTCGCGCACAGAATGCATTCGTACAAGCCGTCGAGTTCGTCGCGCTCCACGGGCGATTGCAGACGCTCCTTCTCCGGCGGCGGCGTGTCATTGATCAGATACGGCTTGATCGAATGATACTGGTTGAAGAACTGCGTGAAGTCGCAAATCAGATCGCGCACCACCGGCAGACCCGGCAGCGGACGCAGCACGATCTTCTGCGGCAGCTCGTTCAGGTTCGTCAGGCACGCCAGGCCGTTCTTGCCGTTGATGTTCATCGCGTCCGAGCCGCATACGCCTTCGCGGCACGAGCGGCGGAACGACAGCGTCTCGTCGACCGATTTCAGCTTCACCAGCGCGTCCAGCAGCATGCGCTCGTGCTCCAGTTCGAGCTCGTACGTCTGCATGCGCGGCGCTGCGTCCTTGTCCGGATCGTAGCGATAAACTTCAAAAATTCTCTTTGCCATTTCGATTCTTCCTTGCGCTCTGTGCCTTAGAAGGTCCGTGCCTTCGGCGGCACCGATTCGACCGTCAGCGGCTTCATCTGCACCGGTTTGTAGTCGAGGCGATCGCCCTCGCTGAACCACAGCGTGTGGCGCAACCAGTTCTCGTCGTCGCGATGCTCGTAGTCGCTGTGCGCGTGCGCACCGCGGCTTTCCTTGCGCGCTTCGGCCGAGACCATCGTCGCGCGCGCCACTTCGATCAGATTCGCCAGTTCGAGCGCCTCGACCTTCGCGGTGTTGAACACTTTCGACTTGTCCTTCAGATGCACGTGCTTCACACGCTCGGCGAGTTCCGCGATCTTGCCCACGCCCTCTTCCAGCAGCTTCGCGGTGCGGAACACGCCCGCATGCGCCTGCATCGACGAGCGGATGTCGTTGGCGATGCTCTGCGTGTATTCGCCCGAGGTCGACTTCTCCAGCACCGCGAGACGTTCCATCGCGAAGTCGGCGGCATCGGCCGGCAGCGGCTTGTGCTCCTTCAACTCTTGAGCATGCTTGATGATGTGATTGCCCGCCGCGCGTCCGAACACCACGAGGTCCAGCAGCGAGTTCGTGCCCAGACGGTTCGCGCCGTGCACCGAAACGCACGAGCATTCGCCCACGGCGTAGAAGCCGTTGACCGGGTCGTTATAGCCCTTCGCGGTACCCACGACCTGGCCATGCATGTTCGTCGGAATGCCACCCATCTGATAGTGGATGGTCGGCACGACCGGAATCGGCTCCCTGATGCAATCGACGTTCGCGAACTTCAGCGCGATCTCGCGAATCGACGGCAGACGCTTCATGATCGTCTCGGCGCCGATGTGCGACAGATCCAGCAGCACGTGATCCTTGTTCGGACCCACGCCACGGCCTTCCTTGATTTCCTGGTCCATCGAGCGCGAGACGAAGTCGCGCGGCGCGAGATCCTTCAGCGTGGGCGCATAGCGCTCCATGAAGCGATCGCCGTTGGAATTACGCAGAATGCCGCCTTCGCCGCGCACGCCTTCGGTGATCAGCACGCCCGCACCGGCCACGCCCGTCGGGTGGAACTGCCAGAACTCCATATCTTGCAGCGCGATACCCGAACGCGCCGCCATGCCGAGGCCATCGCCGGTATTGATGAACGCATTCGTCGATGCCGCGAAGATACGCCCCGCGCCGCCCGTGGCGAAGAGCGTGGTCTTGCCTTCGAGGATATAGACCTCGCCCGTTTCCATTTCGAGCGCGGTCACGCCGAGCACATCGCCTTCGGCGTCGCGGATCAGATCCAGCGCCATCCACTCGACGAAAAAGTGCGTCTTCGCAGCAACGTTCTGCTGATACAGCGTGTGCAGCAGCGCGTGACCCGTGCGGTCAGCCGCAGCGCAAGCGCGTTGCACCGGCTTCTCGCCATAGTTCGCGGTG
>DATEKT010000317.1:0-3490 GCA_035277305.1 Steroidobacteraceae bacterium
TCGATCAGCGGCACGGAGATTCTCGTGTTCGACATCGCCGTGACGCCTGCCGGCACGCAAGCGCCGCTGTCCGTCAAGTTCACGCGCGAGTTCGTCAGCACCTGACGCGCGCACGCGCGAAAGCGCTCCGGGGCTGAAAAAACCGGCAAAAAAAGTCGGTGCGCTAGTTAATCCGCGGCGAAACATGTGCTATTTTCCCGCGCGCCTTTGAGGTTCCCGCGACCGCTCCTCTCCCCACAGACGGCAGACGGCGCGACTCGTTACATACGTACAGGAGATTAGAAATGGCGAAAAAGAACGCAGCGCCGACGAAGTCGGAAATCCTCGCTCAGATTTCCAAAGACACCGGCCTTGCCAAGAAGCAGGTTTCCGACATGTTCGAATCACTCAGCGGAGTGGTCAAAAAGAGCCTGAAGGGCTCGGGCCTGTTCACGCTGCCCGGCCTGCTGAAGATGAAGGTCGTCAAGAAGCCCGCCACCAAGGCGCGTGAAGGCGTGAATCCCTTCACCGGCGAAAAGATGATGTTCAAGGCCAAGCCGGCCAGCAAGAAAGTGCGCATCGCGGCGCTGAAGAACCTCAAGGAAATGGTGAACTAGTCACCTGGCGCGCGTCCGGGGGCATCGCTGCCCGTACGCGCGCTTTGCTCTCAGTCGTCGAGCCGTCCGGCCATCACGACTTTCAGCTTCAACCGTACCCGATCCCGATCCGAGATATGCAGGAGCCCGGCGATCCGCTGGATCAGCTGCTCTTCGTGCGTATCGATGTGACCGTCGGCGTGACTGACACGCCACAGCATCTCCACGATGCCCAGCTTCTCGCTCTGCGGCAGCTCCGTGTTGAGCTGGTGCGTGAATTCGTGCAGTGACACCGCGTCGTCGGCGCGGCGCCCGGCCTCGGCCAGGAGCTTTTCGACGGCTTCGGCCGTCATGTCGAAGCGCTTGCGCAGCAACTGCCGGATCGCGTCGAGCTCGGCCGGCGCTTCGGAGAAATCCGAGCGCGCCAGCTCGATCAGCAGCGCTGCGGTAGCGAGCTCGAGCGGCTCACGCCGTTCGAGCAGCCCTTGCGCCGCCGGCTGGCCTGCGAACATCCGCTTCAATGTCTCGATCATGAGCCCGTCCCGGTGGCATCCAGCCACTCCAGCACCACGGCACGCAGCTCGTTGAGGCGGCCGTGAAAGAAATGATCGACGCCCGGCAGCAGCGCGAGTTGCGGCGGCGAAGCGAGCGTCGCGACCCAGCGTTGGATCTCGCCGGCATCGACCAGTTCATCGTTATCCCCCTGGATCAGCAGCCACGGACAACGCGGCAGCTCCGCGCCGCTGACAGCGAACCGGTGAACTGCCGGCGCGACCGTGACCAGGCGTTGCGCGTCGCGCGCAATGGCCGCACGCACTGCAATTGCTCCGCCGAAGGAAAAGCCGGCAGCCCAGAGCGCGGCGCCTGGCCAGCGCTGCAAGGCCCAATCGATCGCCGCGAGCGCGTCCAGCGTCTCGCCCTCGCCTTCGTCGTAGCGACCCTCGCTCGCGCCCACGCCGCGGAAATTGAAGCGCAGCGCCGGCACGCCGCGTTCGTTGAACGCCTTCGCCAGCATGTGCACGACCTTGTTGGTCATGGTGCCGCCGTAGACGGGATGCGGATGGCAGATGACGGCCACGCGCGAACCGTCTGCGCCTGCCGGGATCTCCAGTAGCGCTTCGAGGCTCCCTGCGGGCCCGGCGATCGTCGTGCGCTCGGTGGTGGGACGGATGAGGTTGGCGGACATGTTCGCGGGGATACTATACGAGGGAACATCGCGGCACGCCCGGTGTTGATGCTGAGCATCGCACCGACGCGGGAGACGAACCTCATGCAGCTCACCTCCGCCAGCTTCCTGTCGGATCAGCCGATCCCGGAGCAATTCGCCTTCGGCGCGCCCGATCCCGTCCTGCACGTGCGCCTCGCAGCGAATCACAATCCGCAGCTGAAGTGGAGCGGCGCGCCCGCCGACACGCGCTCCTTCGCAGTGATCTGCGTGGACAGCGACGTGCCGACCCGGCCGGACGACGTCAACAAGGAAGGCCGCCTGGTGCCGGCAAGCCTGCCGCGCGGCAAGTTCTATCACTGGGTGATGGTCGACATTCCGCCGTCAGTGAACGAGATCGCCGCGGGCGAGTGCTCCAACGGCATCGTTGCGGGCGGCAAGAAAGAGCTGCACGGACCGCGCGGCTCGCGCCAGGGCGTGAACGATTACACCGGCTGGTTCGCCAGCGACCCCGACATGGCGGGCACGTATCGCGGTTACGACGGGCCGTGTACGCCGTGGAACGACATGCGCGTGCATCACTACCACTTCACAGTCTTCGCGCTGAGCTGCGAGCGCGTACCGGTCGAAGGCGACTTCACTGCGCCTGAAGTGCTGGAGGCGATCCACCGCTACGTGCTCGCCGAAGCGACGCTGGTCGGCACCTACTCGATCAACGAGTCGGCGACCTGAGTCGCTACTGGCTGGCCGCTTCGATCGCGAGCAACTCGACGTCGAACACCAGCGTGGCGCCCGGCGGAATCACCCCGCCCGCGCCGGCATCGCCATAGCCGAAGTCCGGCGGCACCACGAGCCGCCGCTGACCGCCGGGCTGCATGCCCTGCACGCCCTCGTCCCAGCCGCGAATCACCTGGCCCGCGCCGATCGCGAACTTGAACGGCTCGCCGCGATCGCGCGAGCTGTCGAACTTCTTGCCCTTCTGCTCCGGCGCGCTGGGATCGAACAACCAGCCCGTGTAGTGCACGACGGCGACCTGGCCCAGCGAGATGCCCTCGCCCGTGCCCTTCACGACGTCCGTCTTTTGCAGCTCTGTGGGAGGCGCGATGGCTGCGGCCGCAGGCGCGGTCTTCGGACTCTCTTCCTTCTTACCGCATCCCACTACGAGCAGGGCCGCCACGCAGATCGCCAGAACAGGTATCGCTTTCATAGGCGCGAAGATTACCTCAATGCATCGTGAGCAGCAGCCGGTTGAGCCGCTGCACGAACGCTGCCGGCTCGGCGAGCTGACCGCCATCCGCGAGCGTCGCCTGGTCGAACAACAGCAAGGTCAGGTCATCGAACGCCGCGGCCTCCGCGGTCGACTCGATCCGCTGCAGCAGCGGATGCGTGACGTTGATTTCCAGGACGGGCTTGGCGACCGGCACCTTCTGACCCGCGGCCTCGAGGATGCGGCGCATCTGCGCACCGAGATCGTGCTCGCCCAGCACCAGGCATGCCGGCGAATCCGCGAGCCTGTTCGTGACCCGCACGTCGCTGACACGCTCCTCGAGCGCCTTCTTGATGCGCTCGACCAGCGCACCGTGCTCCTTGGAGAGCGTCTCGCGCTGCTGCTTCTCCTCGTCGGACTGCACCGCCGCGATATCGAGCTCGCCGCGCGCGACGTTGCGTAGCGGCTTGCCGTCGAACTCGCGCAGGTGATCGACGAGCCATTCGTCAACGCGATCCGAGAGCAGCAGGACTTCGAGGCCCT
>DATEKT010000318.1:0-2554 GCA_035277305.1 Steroidobacteraceae bacterium
GGCAGCCGGCCACATCCAGCCCTTCGAGCAGATCGCCGTTGAACAGTGCCAGCAACTCGCCTGCCTGCTGCGAGGTCAGCGTGCCTATGCCAGCCCGCGCTGCGCGCTGGATTTCATGTGCGTCGATGCAGCTGTCGGCGAGATCCAGACTCAGAGAGTCATCGCGCGTGTCGACCCGCGACGCTCCCACTACGCCGCGCAGCTTGGTCAGAGCCCAGCGCAGCTCGCCACGAGGATCGATGGCGTTGTCCCACAGGAGATTGCAGAGGCGCTGCCGCGGCGTTGCGCGGGGCGCCAGCGCCAGATACGCGAACAGAGCGCGCACCTTGCGCGATGCGGGCAGCTCGAGTGCGCGGCCATCCTGCGACACGCTCAGCGTTCCGAGCATTCGCAGGTGGAGCGTCATGGGTGACCGCGCTGCTAGTCTTCGGCCAGCTGCCGGAAGTCGACGCCGAGCGAGCGCAGCTTGCGATACAGATGCGTGCGCTCCATGCCGACGCGCTTGGCGAGCTGACCGACCTTGCCGTTGCACAGGATCAGCTGCTGCTGCAGGTACGCGCGCTCGAAGTGCTCGCGCGCTTCGCGCAGCGGCAGCGCCAGCAGATCCTGCTTCACCAGCGGCTCGTTGGTGGGCGTGTGCGCGGCGAGCTCGCGCTCGATCTCCTCGAGCCGGATCTCCTCTTCGCCGCCCATGATCAGCAGGCGCTGCACGAGATTGCGCAGCTCGCGCACGTTGCCGGACCACGGATAGTTGCGCAGACGGTTCTGCGCGGCCACGCCGAAGCGGCGGAACGGCAGATGCTGCTCGTCGACCAGCCGGTCGACGTAGTAACGCAGCAGGTCCGGCACGTCCTGCGCGTACTCGCGCAGCGGCGGCACCTGCAACGTGATCACGTTGAGACGCGAGAGCAGCTCGAGCCTGACGGCCGAGCTGTCGTCGGTATTCAGAAACCGCGCCGTCGCCGACGCGATGATGCGGACATTGGACTTCACCGGCGTGGCGCCACCGACGCGCGTGAACGTCTGCGCTTCGAGCGCAGCGACCAGCAGTCCCTGCGCCTTCTGCGGCAGATCCTCGATGCCGTTGATGAACAACACGCCGCCTGCCGCCTGTTCGAACACGCCGGCATGAATGCCGCTCGCATCTTCGGTGCCGTGCAATGCCGCCGCGGCGCCTTCGTCGCTGACACCCGTCGCGACCAGCTGCGCGAAGGGTCCCGCCGAGCGCGGGCTCAGCGAGTGAATGTAACGCGCGAACGATTCGCGACCCGAGCCCGGCTCGCCGACGATCAGCACCGGCGTCTCGTGCGGAGCGATCTGCTGGGCCTGCTCGCGCAGCGCGTGCATCGCGCGGCTCTTGCCGACCGGCGCGATCAGCGGCGGCACGAGCGAGCGGCCGGACTGGCGGCGATTGCGCCCGGAATCGAGCGCGCGCTCGACGGTGCGCAGGAGCTTCGCGAGCGACAACGGCTTCTCGACGAAATCGAACGCGCCGAGCCGCGTCGCTTCGACCGCGGTTTCGACCGTGCCGTGGCCCGACATCATCACGACCGGGCAGGACGCGCCGTTCGGCTGGGCCCATTCGCGCAGCAGCGTGATGCCGTCCGTGTCCGGCATCCAGATGTCGAGCAGCACCAGATCCGGATCGTGCTGCGTGCGGATCGCGCGCGCCTCGGACGCGTCGGCGGCGACGTCCACTTCGTAGCCTTCGTCCGCGAGGATCTCCTTCAGGAGCCCGCGGATCTCGGATTCATCGTCGACGACCAGTATGCGTGCTGCGCTCATGCACGTTCCCTCCTCGATCCCGTACGTCGCTCTCGCGTCGGACCGCTGCGTACGCCGGCAGCGAGCGGCAGCTCGATTCGCACGCGCGCACCGCCGGTCCGCGCGTTGTCGGCTTCGATTCTGCCGCCATGCTCTTCGACAATCTTCTTCACGATCGCCAACCCCAGGCCCGTGCCCTTCGGTTTCGTGGTCACGTACGGGTCGAACACCTGACCGATGACGTCCGGCCGGAAGCCTGGGCCGTTGTCCTCGACGGTGATCTCGGCGAGCCGGCCGTCCGGCCGCTCGACCAGCCGCGTCTCGACGCGGATCTCCGGATCCTGAACACCTTCCAATGCCTCGATGGCGTTGGCAAGCAGATTGTGGATGATCTGCCGCAGGCGCCCGCGGTCGGCCTCGATCTCGGTCAGTGCAGGATCCAGCTTGAGCTTCGGCCGGCCGACCCGGCTGGCCTCGCGGCTGCCGGCGCGGTACAGCTCGGCGACCTCGGCGATGAGCTGGTTCAGGTCGAAGCGTGACACATCCATCTCCGGCGCGCGCGCATATTCGCTGAACGCGTTGACCATCTCCTTCATCGCTTCGACCTGCTGCACGATGGTGTGCGTGGCCCGGTCCAGCATCTGCGCCTCGCCCTCGCTCATCGAGCCGAGGAGCTTGCGGCGGATGCGCTCGGCCGACAGCTGGATCGGCGTCAGCGGGTTCTTGATCTCGTGCGCCAGGCGGCGCGCGACCTCGCCCCAGGCCGCGTCGCGCTGCGCCTGCAGGAGCG
>DATEKT010000319.1:0-11365 GCA_035277305.1 Steroidobacteraceae bacterium
CCTCATTCTCAAGGCGGATCATCTGGCGAATGCCGGCGACGCGCGCGCGGCTTCGTCGTACTACCTCGCCGCGCTGCGGGCCGCCGGCCCTGTGCAGCAGGCGCCGCCGGAACTGCTGCCTGACCTGCATCGGGCGCGTTCGATGTACGAGCGTTACGCCAACGAATACCAGGATTACATCGTCAGTCAGCTCGCCGCCCGCGGCTTCGACCGGGCGACCAGCAGCCAGCGCTTCTCGCAGTCGCTCGATATCGTTCTCGGCAAGAAGCGCATCTACCTGCAGGAGCCGCGCTACTACTACTTCCCGGGCCTGCCGCAGATCCAGTTCTACGGCCGCGAGCAGTTCCCATGGCTCGAGGCGCTGGAGCGCGAGACGGAGGCGATCGCCGCTGAGCTGCAGCTGGTGATGCAGCAGTCCACCTCGTTCGCACCGTACGTGCAGCCCAAAGCCAATCGTCCGCCGAACGAGCAGGCGGGCATGGTGAACAATCCGGCGTGGAGCGCCTTCTATCTGTGGAAGAACGGCGAGGTCGTCGCCGAGAATGCCGCGCGCTGCCCGCGCACGATGCAGGCGTTGCAGGACGTGCCGCTCGCGCGCGTGGCGAATCGCTCGCCCTCGATCCTGTTCTCGCTGTTGCGTCCCGGCGCGCACATTCCGCCGCACAACGGCCTGGTCAACACTCGGTTGATCTGTCACTTGCCGCTGATCGTGCCGGCGCAGTGCACGTTCCGCGTCGGCAACGAGCAGCGCGACTGGCAGAAGGGAAAGGCCTGGCTGTTCGACGACACGATCGAGCACGAGGCGTGGAATCGCAGCGCCGAGACCCGCGTCATCCTGCTGTTCGATGTGTGGCGGCCGGAGCTCTCGGCGGAAGAGCGTCAGCTGGTGGTGTCGCTGTTCGACGCGATCGACGCGCACGGCGGCGGCCGCAAGCCCGAGTGGGAAATCTAGTCAGCCAGCGAAAGTCGCGCCTTTTGCTGGCGTCGTCGAAAGGGCCTTGGCCGCTTTCGACCCGAAAACTAGAGAACTCGCTTGACCTTGAGGACGCGGCCGCTCGGCGTCGACATCCGGAACGAGTTCAACGCCGCGCGCGAGATCGTGACTTCATGCCCGACTTCCAGGAGCGGCGAGCCCGAGCCGCTCGTCTGCCGCCACTGTTGTCCGTTGTCGAGATTGATGACGAGCGCACCGCTGGCGTCGCGACTCAACGCGGTGATGTGCGCGCTGACCGCAGTCAGCTCTTCCCGTTCGATCTTCTGTGCCGGCTCGCTGCCGCGCATGCTCGACGCGCCGAAACTCGCTTCGGCCGAGCGCTGGGGCGTGGCGGCTGCGGAGTCGGACGACAGTTGCTGGATCGTCCGGTCGTAGCACGCCAGCCGCTCGGACTTGTTCTTCACGTTGACACAGGCTTGCAGCGCCGGCGGTACGACATCCGCGTCAGCGCGTGCGGCGCCAACGCCGAGCAGCACAGCTGCGGCGAGAACGAAAGTCGAGGTGCAACGCGGCGGCATCAATGCTTCTCGCCCAGAGGCGCCGAGTCGTCGTAGTACCGCGCGATGCCCGTCACGGTTGCGCTGACCAGGTCACGTTCGGCCGCGGTCAGGTACGGATTCCAGACATCCAGGATCAGAATCGCGCGCGGCACGTCGCTGTCGTTCCATGCCTCGTGCTCGATCGAATCGTCGAATACCCAGGCCTCACCGGGTTGCCACTCGCGCGTCGTCGAGCCGACGCGGAAGCGACAGCCCGGCGGAACGATCAGCGGCAAGTGCACGATGACGCGCGTGTTGGTGACGCCGGTGTGCGCGGGAATGTGCGACTTCGCGTCGAGGATCGAGAAGAAGACGGTCGGTGCGTATCCGTCGATCTGCAGCAGCGGCAGCGTCGTGAGCAGTTGCGCCGTGCGCGGACAGCGCTGCAGGTGCTCCTCGACCGGCTTACCGTCGCGCCACAGGTAGAAGACGCTCCAGCGGCGCGAATGATTCAGCTCGGCCCACTGATCGAGCGGCACGCCCTGCGCATAGGCGATGTACGGTTCCAGGCTCGCGGCGTCCTCGGTGAAGATGCGCTCGAACTCCTCGCGAATGGCGGCGCTCGCGGCTTCGAGCGTAGCGAGCCATGGAAACTCCGCGCGCGGATAGAACTCGCGCGCCGGCAATTGCGGGAAATGCAGGAACGTCGGCTGCGGCGTGAAGATCCGCCGGCGGCCGAGGAATCCGTCGACGCAGTGATCGAAGCGATCCTGCTCCGCGCCGGCATGTCGCGTGCGCAAGTCCCGAAGTTGCTCGTGCAGGTGAGCTTCGAGCGCTGCTTCGTTCGCCTTTGTTGCCGCGATTGCCTTGTCGATCAGCCCGCGCAGCGCGACGGGAAGACTCGCGCCGGGCGGAATGGTCTGCAGCGCGTTGTGATACACCTTCGCCGCGGCTCGCGTCTTTCCCTGCGATTCCAGCAACGTTGCTTTTTGCAGCAGCGCGAACAGATGTCGCGGTTCGATGGTCAGCACGCGCTCGATGATGCTCATTTCATCCGCAGCGAGCCCCAGCCGGCGCAGCGCGCCCGCGAGATTCATCAACAGCCGTGGGTTCGCGCCGTCGCGCGCCACTGCGCGTTCCAGCAACTCGCGCGCGACAGCTGCATTGCCGCTGCGTAATTCGTGCAGGGCTGTCTCATTGAGGATGACAGGATGTCCGGGATCGACGGCTCTGACGCGCAGGAGCAATGCATCGGCGCGCGCGCGATCACCGTCTGCGAGGGCGCGTTCAGCTTGCGCGATCAGCTCGCTGACCTCGCTGGCTGCCTGCGTGGCGCTCAATGCGAATCTCCTCACCGGCGATGCGTGTAGTGCCGGGGCAGTCTAGCAAGCGTGCGCGGCATGATCGACAATGCAGCGGACCTTCATTGTCTTTTTGTGCGCAGACGATCGTGCATGCAAGCGTGATGACGCGAGCGTTCCTCGCGATCCTGATTTCGTTGCTCGCCTGGAGCACGCGTGCGGATGCGGTCGACAAGGCGTCGAAGCAATCCTTCGAGTTCGCGGGACTGAAACGTAACTATGCGCTGTTCGCGCCGCCGACCGCTGCGGCGTCCGGCGCGCCGCTGCTCGTGTTGCTGCACGGCTCGTTCAGCAATGGAGCCGCAATCGTCAGCTGGTGGATCCCGCTTGCGGAGGAAGAAGGCATCGTGCTCGCGGGGCCGGACGCACACGAGTCCGAAGCGTGGCAGCTGCGTGCCGACGGACCCGAGTTCATACGCGCGTTGATCGACAACGTGGCGGCGAAGCATGCGATCGATCGCAGTCGCATTTATCTGTTCGGCAGCTCCGGCGGCGCAGTCTATGCGCTGACGTTGTCGATGGTGGAGTCCGAGCTGTTCGCGGCGACTGCGGTGCATGCGGGCGCGTGGCGTCAGCCGAACGAGTTCCGCGCCGCGCCCTACGCGCGGCGCAAGATTCCGATTGCGATCTTCATCGGCGATCGCGACGAGTACTTTCCGCTGATCGCCGTGCGCAAGACGCAGAAGGCGCTCGAGCAGGCGGGTCATCGCGTGAGCGTGACGGTGATTCCGCGTCATCGCCACGCGTATTCGGAGGTCGCTGCCGCAGTGAACCGCAGCGCATGGGAATTTCTGAAGGGCAACCGACTATGACGATGAGCTACGGGATTCTTGCTGCAACGTTGCTGATGGCAGCGACGATGCGACCTGCGCTGGCCAGCGAAGATCTCTCCCAGCGCGTCGCCGCGTGCACGCGCGAGCAGGACGATGCACGACGTCTCGCGTGCTTCGATCGCGCCGCCGAGCCGGTAGCGGATTCGAAGAAGGTGGACACGACGCACGACTTCGGCGTGCAAGGCAGCGAGCTTGCGCGCAACCGAGACGATGACGATACCAATCAGGACAGCACGCCGAAGCGCATCAGTGCGACTGTCACCGGCATCGAGAAGCGCGCGCGCGGCGAGCTCGTGGTGACGCTCGACAACGGCCAGGTCTGGGCGCAGAAGGAAGCGGGCCCGTACTACCCGGTCAAGGTCGGCGATGCGGTCTCGATCGTGGCCGGCACGCTCGGCTCGCACAAACTGGTGGTCGCGAGCCGCGCGACCGCAGTCACCCGGGTGCGCTGATCATGGCCGACCTCATGCCGTTCTTCGCCGTCCCGTTCGGGTTTGCGCGGCTCGAGAACTGCGCGGCGCTGAACCAGGAATTGCGGACGCTGTTGCTCGCGCGCACCGCGGCCGGCGGCGAGCACGCCAACCCGCGGCCGCTCACGCAGCGTAACGACCAGGTATTCGAGAGCAATTTCGGGCTATTCCGCTCGCAGGAGCGTTGCCTGCAGCAGCTCAAGGAGTTCTGCTGGCGGCACCTGATCAAGTGCGTTTGCGACGTGAACGGTTACGACGACGCTATGCGCAGCCGGCTGCTGATCTATTCGGACGCGTGGTTTCACGTCACGCGGCGCGGCGGCTTCTTCGGTCTGCACAATCACCCGAACGCGTCGTGGTCCGGGGTGTATTGCGTGGATCCCGGTCAGCGCGGCAGCGGTCTGCTGTCGTTCCTCAATCCGCTGCTCGCGTCCAGCATGTACCTCGATGCCGCGAACGCCAACATGCGCGGCGCGTTCGCGTCCGGCGTGCGCCAGATCGATCTGGAGGCGGGCCAGCTGGTGCTGTTCCCGTCATGGGTGCTGCACGACGTGAAGCCGTACGAAGGCGACGCCGAGCGCATCACCGTGGCGTTCAACTGCTGGTTTCAGCTGAAAGAGGGATAAGAGAATAGACAGGATTAACAGGATTAAGAAGATCAGGAAGGGTCGGACGTTCTGACGCAGTCTGTTCCGACTCTTAATCCTGTTAATCCCGTTAATCCTGTCTATTCCTCTTCTTGTTCCGAATCTGGCCTAATTCAAACTGAAAGCCGGGTGAATGACCTGCGCGCCGGGGCGGATGTTCATGCGCGCCGCGCTGCCGGCTTTGAGCTCGATCACGGCCAGCACCGTGCCGTTCGAGGAAATCGTGTCGAGCGACATCGGCTTGGTGTTCGCGACGATGCTGTGCACGCGCCCGTTGGCGCTCACGAACAGCATGTCCAGGGAGAGGTGCGTGTTCTTCATCCACATCGAGATGTCCTGCGGCTGCGGATAGATGAACAGCATGCCCGCGTCGTCGGCCATGTTGTCGACGAACATCAGGCCGCGCTGGCGGCGCGCTTCGTTGTCCGCGACCCATACATCGATCTTGTGCAGCTTAGCGTCCGGCGTCGCAATCTGCAGCGTCGAGCGCGAGAACGCACGATCGAGTTGCTGCGCATCGTTGTCCGCGCCGGCGGCGGCCGTCGCCGCGCCGATCCACAGGAATGCAGCGGCCAGGGCCGCGAAAAAAACCGCTCGATGCTTCATTGCTTGCCTGCCGTCAAAATGTCGTCTGTTTGCGTATCCTGGCTCTCGAAGTCGACGCGGCCCGAATAGTCGAACCGCGACAGCAGTACCGCGCCTTTGCCCCGCACCGCGCGCGCCGGCTCCGTGCAGAAGCCGCGCGCCGTGACCTGATACGAGCGCGCCCGCCGCGGAATGCCGACGATCACGGCCTGGGACACGGCGTCGAGTGTGCACTTGTCATCGCCCTGTGTGCTGAAGAACTCGCCCGCGCCTTCGCGGATCAGCGTCACGTTCACCGGCAGATTGTGTGCAGGCTTGCCTTCGGGGAGGTTGGCGATGCCGAAGACCAGCACCAGTCGCCCCGACCCCTCGGCCCGGCTGAAGCGCATGCGGATACCGCCATCGGTGGGACGCACGGCGCCGGTGCATTCGGTCCCCTCGTTGCCCCAGTTCAGCTCGGATCTCACCGCGCCGGACAGCCGTGCGCGCAGATAGCCGTTGCCGGCCGGCAGACATTTCGCTGCCGCGGACGGCGGGGTGGGCTGGGCTGCCGGGGACGGCTGTTGTGCATGGACTTTGCAGGCGAAGACGCTCGACAGCACACACAGGAGCATCCGGCCACGCAACGTTCGGACTTGTACGGTCATTCAGCTCATTCCGTGCCTGGGCAGGAACCGGAAAGCGGGCACGAGGCGTTTTCCACAATGCCGAAGGCTCGCCCTTCAGGCAAGCGTCGGTCCGCGGCCCCGCGGTCGGCTAACATGGCAGTCCGGGTCGATCCGGCGGCACGGGATACGAGAGCTCCTGACATGCAAGAAAGACCACCGCTCGCGCGCGCAAAAATTGGCTCCCCGACGCTGGGCAGGCGCGTCCCGGTCAAGCGCTACGTCAGTCGCATCACGCGGCATACGCTCGCCGTAATCATGGCCGGCGGGCGCGGCGAGCGTCTCAAGCACCTGACCGACCACCGTTGCAAACCGGCGACGCCGTTCGGCGGCAAGTTCCGCATCATCGACTTCGTGCTGTCGAACTGCGTGAACTCGGGAATCCGCCGCATCTCCGTCATGTCGCAGTACAAGGCGCATTCCCTGATCCAGCACATCCAGCGCGGCTGGGGCTACCTGCGCGGGGAATTCGACGAGTTCGTCGAGGTGATCCCGGCGCAGCAGCAGATGGGCAATTTCTGGTACCGCGGCACCGCCGACTCGCTGTACCAGAATCTGCAGATCATCCGCCTGCACCACCCGCGCCACGTGCTGGTGCTGGCCGGCGACCACATCTACAAGATGGACTACGGCCCGATGCTCGCCGCTCACGTCGAGAAGCGCGCCGATATCACGGTGGGCGTGGTCGAGGTGCCGCGCGAACAGGCGACGGCCTTCGGCGTGATGAGCGTCGACACCGATTACCGCATCACCAAGTTCTCCGAGAAACCGAAGGAGCCCGAAGGCATCCCCGGACGCGAGCAGTTCGCGCTCGGCTCGATGGGCATCTACGTGTTCAAGGCGAATCTGCTGTACCGGCTGCTGGAAGAAGACGCGAAGCGGCCGGACACGAACCACGACTTCGGCCGCAACATCATTCCGAACGCGCTCGGCTCGCTGAAAGTGTTCGCCTATCCGTTCACCGACTCAAACACCCGCGTGCAGCATTACTGGCGCGACGTCGGCACGGTCGACGCGTTCTACGAAGCTAACATGGAGCTGGTGCACGCCGACCCCGAGCTCAACATCTATGACGAGGACTGGCCGATCTGGACCTACCAGCGGCAGTACCCGCCGGCGAAGTTCGTGCTCGACGAGGAAGGCCGCCGCGGCATGGCAGTGAACTCGATGGTGTCCGGCGGATGCATCATCTCCGGCGCGCACGTCAACACGAGCCTGCTGTTCTCCAACGTGCGTATCGAGGAGCGCAGCTATCTCGAGCGCGCGGTGGTCTTTCCCGACGTCCGCGTCGGCGCGGGCAGCATCATCAAGCGGGCGATCATCGATACCGGCGCGGCGGTGCCGCCGAACACGCACATCGGCGTCAATCGCGAGGAAGACGCGCGGCGCTTCTACATCAGCGAGAACGGCGTCGCGCTGGTGACGCGAGACATGGCGGCGCGTCTGCCAAAATAGCTTTGCGCAAAGCACGGCGCTGGGCGACCATTCGGCCCCAAGGATTACGGATCCATGGGAGCCTCGATGAAACGATGGTTTCGCTCTGCGCTCGGCGCGCTCGCGCTCATTCTGGGCGCCTGCAGCATGCTCGGACCCAAGCTCGAAGTTCCGCGGCTGACGCTGGTGCGCATCGCGATGACCTCCGCGGACATCTACAACCAGCAGTTCCTGGTGCGCGTGCACGTCGAGAACCCCAACGATCGTGAGCTGCCGGTCCGTGGCATCGACTACAAACTGTTTCTGGAGGGGGACAGCTTCGCCGAGGGCGTCACCAACAAGCCGTTCGTAGTGCCGGCGCTGGGCGAGACCGAGTTCGACATGACGGTGCGCACGAATTTCGTCAGTGGCATGGGCCGGCTGGTGTCGCGGCTGAACGGTCGCGATCAGGTGCAGTACGTGGTCGAAGGCAAGGTGCTGACCGACATCAGCATGGCGAAGAAGATCCCGTTCCAGGAAACGGGCACGGTCAGCCTCGGCATCATGAAATGAGTCGAGCGTAGAGCTGCACGTACTCGCGGCTCTGCTTGTCCCACGAGAAATCCTGCGCCATTGCATTGCGCATCATCTGCAGCCAGCCGTCGCGATCCGCGTACAGATCCAGCGCCGCGTGCAGTGCCCAGCGCACGCCTTGCGGATCGTAGTCGTTGAACACGATGCCCGTGCCCTGACGTGTTGCCGGATTCCAGTGCTGCACGGAATCGGCGAGCCCGCCGGTGCGGCGCACGATCGGCGCCGTGCCGTATTTCAGGCTGTACATCTGGTTGAGGCCGCACGGCTCGTACAGCGAAGGCATCAGGAACATGTCGCTCGCGGCTTCGATGAGATGCGCGAGCTCCTCGCTGTAGCCGCGGTGGAAGACGACGCGGTCCGGGAAGCGCTGCTGCAGTCCGGCGAAGAACTGCTCGTAACGCTCCTCACCGCTGCCGAGCACGACGCAGGACAGCTCGCGCGTCGCGAGAATCTCCGGCAGCACGTCGAACAACAGGTCGATGCCTTTCTGCACCGTCAGACGCGTGACCATGCCGAGCAGCGGCGCGGCGGCATCGATGTTCAGATTCAGCCAGTCGAGGAAGGCCGCTTTCGTCTGTCCCTTTCCTGAAAGGTGCTGCGGCGAGTAGTGATGCTTCAGGTAGCGGTCGATGGCCGGATTCCACTCGGTGTAGTCGACGCCGTTGAGAATTCCGACGACGGCATCGCCGCGTGCGCGCAATGTGCCGTCGAGGCCGTGGCCGCCGAGCGGCGTCGAGATTTCCATCGCGTAGGTGGGACTCACGGTCGTCACGGCGTCGGCATGGCGTACGCCTTCGCGCAGCCAGTTGAAACCGCCGCCCGCGCGCGTCTCGGGCGCGAGCAGATCCCAGACGTTGCCGCCGACGTCGTAAGTCGTCGACGCGTCGAACCAGCCCTGATAGCCGATGTTGTGAATCGACAGCACGCTGCGCGTCGCGCGAAACAGGTGATCCCACGCGTACACCGTCTTGAGCAGCATCGGCAGCAGCGCCGTGTGCCAGTCGTTGCAGTGAATGATGTCCGGCGCGAACTTGAGCCGCTGGCACATATCGAGCGCCGCCCGCTGCAGCACCAGGAATCGCAGGTGCTCGTCAGGACCGATCGTATAGATCGTCGCGCGATCGTAGACGGCGGGGCAGTGGACGAAGTACAGCGGCACGGCGGAGCCGGGCAGGCGCGTCTCGTACAACGAGTACTGATAGAGATGAGCGCCGAGGCGCAGCTCGACGTGCTGTGCGCCCTCGACCGGCAGCATCTCCAGCGCCGCAGTGCCGATGCTCGAGTACAGCGGCATCACGACGCGAATGTCGTGACCCTGATCGTGCAGATGTCGCGGCAGCACGCCGGCGACGTCGGCCAGCCCGCCGGTCTTCGCGAGCGGCGCCACCTCGGACGCGACGAAGCAAATGCGCATGGAGGGAGAAACTATCGGCTGTCGGCTTCGTTCCGGGCGCTGAGCAGTCCCTCCTGCTCGTGCATGAACGTCTCGACGCTCTTTTCCAGGTAGGCGCTGAGGAAAGTCTGCAGCGAGTTGCCGTAGAAGCGGATCAGCGTCTCGAGCAGCGCGGTCGAAAGGATCGGCCGCCCGAACTGCTCCTGGTCCGCAATGACCTGCAGCAGAATGAGCCGCGTGATGTCTTCGTGGGTCTTGTCCTCGACGACCTTCACGCGCACGCCGCCAACCACCAGGGCGCGAATGTCGTCGAGCGTGATGTGGCGGCTCTGCGAGGCGTCGTACAGCCGCCGGTTCGCGTACTTCTTGATGAGTCGTTCTTCGCTCATGTGTCGCACATCCCGGAGCGTCACGCAGGCGCGGCTACTCTAGCTGACGGTCATTTGGCAGTGCAACAAGGCGACGAAGGCGGCGGAGGTGGTAAGACAGTCGCGATGTTGCGGAGATGGGTAGTAGGGGGCGTCGGATCGGGCGTCGCCGTCGCGCTCAGTCGAGGGCAACTCAAGTACCCGGAATATCTCTCGCCAAGATCGCCAAGATCGCCAAGGTCGGAAAAGATCAGAAAAAAGTTCTTTCTCCGGACTCTGCCCCCTTCTTCCTTGGCGGTCTTGGCGATCTTGGCGAGAGACATTTCCGGTATAGTGCTCACCCCCATCGACTGGCACCTCCGCAAACCCCCTTGTGACCTGCGACCCACTACCCTCGAACCAGATCCCCGCCGTCCGCAGTTGCATGCCACTCGTCCGGATCGGCGCGAAAGGGCAATAGGGACAGTTGACGGTCTCGCGCTTGGACGCGCACGCTCGCGGACCTTTCCCCCGCCCCCAATCTGCATCGGGTATCGCCATGATCTACGACAGCATCCTCGCGACGATCGGCCGCACGCCGGTCGTGCGCATCAATCGCCTCGCGCCGGCTCACGTCGAGATGTACGTGAAGTGCGAGTTCTTCAATCCGCTCTCGTCGGTGAAGGACCGCCTCGCGATCGCGATCATCGAGGACGCCGAGCGGCGCGGCACGCTGGAGCCGGGCCAGACGGTCGTCGAAGCGACCTCCGGCAACACGGGCATCGCGCTCGCGATGGTGTGCGCGGCCAAGGGGTATCCGTTCGTTGCAATCATGGCCGAGAGCTTCTCGGTCGAGCGACGCAAGATCATGCGCATGCTCGGCGCGAAGGTGATTCTGACGCCCGCGGCCGAGCGCGGCAGCGGCATGGTGCGCAAGGCCGAAGAGCTTTCGCGCAAGCACGGCTGGTTCCTCGCGCGGCAGTTCGAGAACCAGGCGAATCCCGACTACCACCGCAACACCACCGGGCCGGAGATCCTGCGCGACTTCGCCGGCAGGCGGCTCGATTTCTGGGTCACCGGCTGGGGCACGGGCGGCACGCTGACCGGCGCGGGCGAGATCATCAAGAAGGCGCGTCCCGACACCCGCATCGTCGTCACGGAGCCCGCCGGGGCATCGCTCCTCGGTGGCGCGGAGTTCAAGCCGCACAAGATCCAGGGCTGGACGCCGGACTTCATCCCGGCCGTGCTGAACCGCTCGGTCGCGGACGAGTTGCTGACGGTCGAGGACGGCGAGGCGATCCAGGCCTCGCGCTCACTCGCGGCCAAGGAAGGGATTTTCTGCGGCATCTCCTCGGGCGGCACGTTCGCCGCGGCGCTGAAGGTTGCGCAGAAGGCGCCGAAGGGCTCGGTCATTCTTGCAATGCTGCCGGATACCGGTGAGCGCTATCTGACGACCGCCCTGTTCGAGGGCATCAACGACGCCTCGGACGCGGAGCCATAAGCCCGGTTTGAGTCGCAGACAACGCTAACTCCTTCACCCTCCACGATTCTTTACAGCCCGGCGGCCTCGCCGCCGGTACTGTA
>DATEKT010000320.1:0-114027 GCA_035277305.1 Steroidobacteraceae bacterium
GTCATGCGGGGCGTGCTGCGGGTGAACGCGCGGATCACTTCCAGTCCGCGAGCGAGCGAGTTCACATAGTCGCGATTGCTGATGTCCATGCTCATTGTTCGTCCGCAGGGCGGACGTTCGTTGTTGCGAGGCCACGCATCATCGCGGCTATCGCTGCATGGAGCAAGCCTGCGGCGGACGGGTTCTATCGAGCGGGGTCCGGCTGTGCGGGAACCACGCGAACGATGCGGTCCGGATGCTCCAGCAGCAGATAGAAATAGCCTTCCGGTCCGACACGCATGTCGCGGATACGCCCGATGTCCGGCAGAACTTCCTCGTAGCGCGGCACGCGCGGCAAAGCAGTTCCGGCTGCGTCGCGCAGCACGTGTCCCTGGGCATCCGACGGATATGCATACAAGAGGGGTGTCGTCTCCCGGAGCTCGAACCGGTACAGGGTTCTGCCGATGCGCGCCCCGAGCGAGCCGACGAAGACCTGGCCGCGCCATTTCGGGAACGCGGCGCCTGAGTAGACCAGCACATTGGATACACCGATCGACGGCGTCCAGTGGAAGACCGGTGGCTCGAAGCCCTCGGCCTGGGCCGCGCCGATAGGCTTGCCCGCGTAGTGATAGCCGAAAGAGACGAGCGGCCAGCCGTAGTTGCCGCCGCCGCGAATCAGGTTCAGCTCGTCGCCGCCCCACGGTCCGTGCTCGGTCGACCACAATGCGCCGCGCGCGCTGTCGAACGTCAGTCCGCTCAGGCCTCGATGGCCATAGCTCCAGATCGCAGGCAGCGCACCGGCCTGGCCGACGAACGGATTGTCGACGGGAATTTTTCCGTCTTCGTCTACGCGAAACACCTTGCCGCGATAGCTCGCGAGGTTCTGCGCCTTCGCCATCTCCGTGTCGAGATCGGCGGGATCCTGTCCGGGATGTTCCGCGGCGGAGAGCGTGAAGTAGACGTGGTCGCGACCGTCGAATGCGATCTTGCTGACGCCATACGCGGTGTCGCCGTCGCCGAACTCGATCAGCGTCTGGTTGTCCGACCAACGACCATCGCGCAGCTGGCCGCGTGCGAGGGTGTAGGTGTATCGATCGGGATGACCGCAGGCTTTACTGCACAAATAGGTCATATACAGCCACGGTGAAGTCGCGCCGCCCGAGCCCGGATGAATTGCAATTTCTTCGAGGCTGTCGCTGGGCGGGACACCGGCGATGGGCTGCGGCACGAGCTTGCCATCGCTCACCAGCCGCAAGCCGCTCTCTTCAGTCACGAGCAGGTTTCCGCTCGAGAGGACGGCGAGCGATTTCGGCTGTTTCAATCCCTGCTCGACGAGCGGCTCGATGCGCACCTCGTAAAGGTTGGTCGTGACTGTGCCCTGCAGCTGCGCCTGCAATCCTTGCTGAGCGCTTTGCTCGATGATGAAGCTCGTGAGGGCCGCAATGTCGGCGTCCGCAATCACGCCGCGCCAGGCTGGCATGCCGCGCTGAGGCACGCCTTCGCGAATGCGAGTTGCCAGCGCGGCGGGTGCATCTGCCTGATTCCAGCGCGCGGCGCGCAAAGTGGGCCCATTGGCGCCTTCGAGTTTTGCGCCGTGGCAATCTGCGCAGTACGCCGCATAGATATGTGAGCCCGCGTTGGTGCCGGCCACTGGCGCGGCCGCAGGGCGCGGCATGGGCGACCGATCCGCAAGCATGCGCTGCGCATTCGTGCCGTCACCCGTCATTTCCCAGCGTGTCAATTCCAGGGGCACCCACGCTGCGCTGACCACATCATCATGAAATTGTCGCAAGTTGAACTGCGCGCCGAGCTGCCGGCGGCGTTCGCTCAGCAGCTGCTCGATCTGCATCTTGCCAATCTGGTACACGGTGCCGCCGGTCGGCGCGGCGAAGAAATCGTCGACTTCCTCGTTCGCCGTGCGCTCATCCATCGGCACGCTCTGCAGCGCGTCGACGCCTTCGCGCGCCGACATTTCTCCCAGCGCCATCTTCACGTCGACGATGACCCGCAGGCCGCGCAGACGCAGGAAGTTGTAGATCAGCTCGCGGCTGCGCGGACGCTCGTCGTAGAAGCCGAGTTGCAGCGCCGTCTCTTCCCAATAAGTCGCCCAGCCTTCGCTCTTGAAGCGATCGATGTGCTTCGCGCGAATGGGGGAGGGATTGCGCGCCGAGACCACGCCTTGAAAATGATGCCCCGGGATGCCGTCGTGGAAGATGTTGGTGCTGGGATCGATGCGCATCACCGCTTCCCAGTACGTGTTCGCGAACGGGTGGTTCTCGGGGACGGCGTACTTCGTCTCGCTGTTGCCGGGTCCGTCGTAGCCCGCGAGCCCCGCCCAGAGCGGAAACGCCTGGATGTAACCGGGCATCAGGGTGCGGCGATACGGTCCGACGAAATCAGGGATCGTCAGAACATCTTTGTCGCGCAGGAACGCGCGCACCTTGATCTCGTCGGATTGCGTTGCAGCTGCGTAGTCGGCAGTCGTCGGAACGCGCGTTGCCGCGGGCAAGCCGCGGTTGCGCGCTTCTTCGAACGAAGTAAACGAGAGATAGCGCGCGTACTCCTGCTCGCCCATGCGCTGAATATCGGTGGCGTCGAAGGGCAGCAGCCAGATGCGGCGCAGTACCCAGTCATAGAGCTCGCGACCGATCGGTTGTGCATGCGGCATGCCCGGCAAGCGCTGCTCGATCCACTTCCGGTAGTCCGCAAACGCGGCGCCCATCCTGGCCGCCGCGGCGGGAAGCTCACGCGCTTCGCGTGCGGGAAACAGCGGCGCAAGGCTGTCGGCAAAGGTGCGACTGTTGGCCTCGGCGTCCGCAAGTGCTGGGAGCGCCCAGCGGGACATCTCCTGAGTCGGCTCCGTCAGATTGCGTTTGGCCTGCTCGAGGATGCGCGGAATCTTCGCCATGTGATCGAGAATCTGGCGCGCCCGCGCGCGATCGAACGGCGGCGGTTCGCGCACCAGCTGACCGAGGCGGCTCAGCGTTGCGCCGCTCGACAATCCAAATGAGGAAACCGAAGAGATGTAGAAGTTGGGGCTGCGCGAAGTCGGCCTGTAAACGTTGAGCCCGTAGTCCAGCATGTCGAGCTCGGAACGCACCAGCAGGTAGTCGACCCGATCGCGCACCGGCCACGAGCCGGGATCGAGCGCGTCGAAGCGCGCGCGCAAAGCAACGAGCGATCGCCGCTGCGCGTCCACGGCAGCAGCGGTGTAGTCCGGAATTCCATCGACGATGCGCGGCTGGCGCAACTCGCGCGCTGCATCGAAGATCTGGATCAGGTCCGCGCGCGCGGCCGCCGGCGGTTCAGCGGCCGCGGCGACGTTGAACGTCGCCGCGACCACCGTGACAATCAGCGCCGCGCAACGCAGCGCGATCACTGCGCTCCCGCCGGAAACTCCGGCTGGTCCCACAGCGCCTGCATCTGGTCGTCCTTGCCGGTCACTTCCCAGCGCACCAGCGCGAGCGGGATCTGGCCGGAATCCAGGATGGCGTCATGGAACTTGCGCCAGTCGACGTTGAATTTGTTCTTGTAGATCGTGTCGCCGAGCATCTGCTCGATCTGCTGCTTGCCGATGATGTAGCTCGCCGCCTGGTAGGGCCAGCGCACGTACATGTTCACCTCGGCGCGCGAGATGTGCGGCTCCATCGAAGGCACGCGGTCGATCTGGTACTTCACCGCCTCGTCCACGGTCATGGTGCCATCCGACAGGCCGATGTCCATCGGCACGCGCACCGCGCGCAGCAGCAGGAAGTTGTACGTCAGCTCACGCGTGCGCGGACCGCGCAGGTAGGGATAGCCCATGTCGAGGAACAGCTCTTCAAAGTAGTGCGCCCAGCCCTGCGCGAAGCCCGTGTCCTTGTGAATCGCGCGGATCGGGCAGGGATTGCGCTGCGTGACCTGCGCTTCGAAGTAATGGCCGGGCCAGTCCGAATGCTGGAAATCCGTGATCGGATCCAGCCGCATCGAGCGCTCCCAGTAGCTCTTCGTGAACCAGTGATCCTCGTGCACCACGAACAGCCGCTTGGTGTTCGGCGGATTCTTCTGCGTCTCGAAGCCGAGCAGGCCGGGGCGATTGCCGACGCCGCCGAAGGGCTCCTGCCAGGTGCCTTCCTCGATGTACGACTCGCCGATGTACGGATGGAAGCTGATCAGGTCCTGGTCTTTCAGGAAGTACTTGGTCTGCAGGTAGGTGAGGCGGAACCACTCGATCCATTCCTGCGTCGTCGGCATCGTCAGCTCTTTGAGGCCGGCGTTCTTCTTCTCCTCGATCTCGATCGAGCGCAGGAAGCGGTTCTTCTCGAACTCGCCCAGCGCCTGCGTCTCATCGAGGCTCCACGGGTTGAAGTTCACGCGCTTGAAGTACCACTCCATGTTCTGCTTGCCGACATTCGGCTTGCCTTTCATCTTGCCGAGATTGGCAGTGATCCATTGGCCGTAGCTCTCGAGGTCGCGCGCGGCCTTGTCCGCCGCGCTCTTGAGCTTCGCGCGCTGTCCCGCCGGGAAGTGCGGCTCGAACAGCTTCACGCCCGCGGCGTACTTGTTGCGGATGTCCTCGACGTTCGCGAGGCCCATCTTGCCGAGCTCCGGCGAGGCGTCGGCGAGCACGATGTTCTTCGGCCCCTGGGCGAGGATCGGTCCGGTGCGCTCGAACGCAGCGATGATCTTGTTCGCCGTCTCGGCGCTGTAGGGCACCGTGCCCTTCACTTCATCGGCCACCCCGTCGATCGCCTGCTCGATGTAGTAGCCGGGGTTGGTCTCCACTTCGCGCAGGATTGCCTGCTCGAAATACGTGTCGTCCATTTCCGAGCGCAGCACCAGGTAGTCGACCTGGTCGTGCACCGGCCAGCCTTTCGGATTGAGCGCGTGCAGCCGCTCGCGGAATTTAGTCAGGCCGGCAAGCTGCTCGCGCTTCACGGCCGCGTAGTCCGGCACGCCGCTGACTTCATGCGTGGGGCGCCAGGTGCGGGGACGGAACAGCGGGCTGCGGAAGGCACGAAACTCGTCGGCGAGCTTGATCAGCTCGGGGGACGCGTGCTTGACGGGCTGGGCATCCTGTCCCCAGGCCGGCAAGGTCACGCACGCCAGGGCTGCGGCCAGGCCGCAGGCAATCGATTTCCAGGTGGACATCTCTCTACCCCTCTCGCGATGACTTTTCTAAGGGTGAAAACCTCGGTGACGAGCGACTCGATGCGGCCCCCGGACGCATTACTGGTCACACACGCCGGTCGCTGTGCGCGCATAAGTTAGCATAGCGAACGGCCGGAGTTCGCAACGATTGCCCGCATTGCGCAGGCCCGTGAACCGTGTTCCCAGCGCCACCGGCAGCAGCAGAGCAGTATTTCTGCTGGAATTTTCGCCATTCTGCTCCCGACGATCCATGTCCGCTAGGTGACGAGGCGTGCGCGTAGCGCCCATTTTGTGTTGACAGCCAACAAACGGCCGATCATTCTTCGGTCGACACCGGATGAGTCGCTTTCACAGCGCAGCAGCGCTCGAAGGACGCGTGGCAGGGGGCGGAAATCTCCTTTCGGGCGGACGTCTTTCACACGCAGAAAAGGCGCCGCGGTTTCCTAAACAGCAGTCGAAGTCAGTGGGAGGCGGTCCGGTGGTTACGAAAGAGAAGAGCGCCGATGTGCGTCATGCCGTGCGGCGTGCGTTGTTGCTGAGTGCAGTCGCGGTCGCGGCGGTGGGGCAGACGACGATCGTCAGCGCGCAGGACACGGAAACCGCCGCGCCCATCGACGAAGTCATCGTCACCGGCTCGCGCCTGATGCGCAGCCGCGATCTCGTGGCCGCAAGCCCGGTGCAGACGATCGATGTCGGCAAGCTCGCCGACTCCGGCAGCGTCACGATCGAAGAAACGCTCAACGAATTCCCGCAGCTCAATCCCGACAACACCGGCACGGTCAACCAGAGCGGCGGCACCGGTGTGGCAAGCGCGGACCTGCGCGGCCTCGGCGCGGTGCGCACGCTGGTGCTGGTGAACGGCCGGCGCTTCATCCCGGCCGACGTGACCGGGCTGGTCGACCTCGGCACGATCCCGGACGGCCTGGTGGATCGCGTGGAGATCATCACCGGCGGCGCCTCGGCCGTATACGGCTCGGACGCAATCGCCGGCGCGGTCAACTTCATCCTGAAGAGGGATTTCGAAGGCGCGCAGGTGCACTACCAGTACGGCGAGACCGACCGCGGGGACGGTGCGAGCCACAAGGCCGACATCCTGCTCGGCGTGAACACTGAGGACGGCCGCGGCAACGCGACCGTGTACGCGGCCTACACCGAGCGCGATCCCGTCTACATGGCCGATCGCAAGTTCTCGCGCCAGCCGCTGCTCGAGAACGCGCAGGGCCAGCTCGTCAACTTCGGCTCGGGCAACATTCCGGGCGGTTTGATCGGCATCAGCGCGGCGAACCTGTCGCGCATCCAGGGCGTCGACCTGACGAACGCGAACGGCGCCTGCCCCGGCGCGATCCAGGGCGTGCGCTTCGGCGAGAACGGCCAGCCGTTCCCGTTCTGCCGGCCGACGGAGCAGTACAACTACGCAGCAGTCAACTTCCTGCAGCGGCCGCTGGAATCGTGGCAGATCACGACGACCGGTCACTACGATCTGGCGGACCGCGTGCAGGTCTACGGCGAATTCTTCTACACCAAGAAGCAGAACCAGTTTCAGCAGGCGCCGGAAGCGGTGTCGCCGACCAGCTCCGGGCGGCCGACCGGCACGGTCGCGATCACGAACGCGGATACCAATCCGCTGTTCCCGCAGCCGCTGCGCGACTTCTTCGCCGCCAACCGCGACTTCTTCGATGCGGATGGCGACGGCATCTTCCTGGTGAACAGCACCTCGCGGCGCTTCGAGGAATTCGGCCCGCGCAACACCAGCATCACCGCCGATTCCTTCAACCTGACGACCGGCCTGCGCGGCGACTTCGACCTGGGCGAGCGCTCGTGGCACTGGGACACGTTCTTCCAGTTCGCGCGCTCCGACGTCGAGCTGATCCAGACGGGACTGCTGTCGCGCTCGCGCACGACGCTCGGTCTCGACACGGTGGTCGACGCGAACGGCAACGTCACGTGTCGCGTGAACCTGCTCGGTTGCGTGCCGGTGAACATCTTCGGCATCGACACACTGACGCCGCAGATGGCGAATTTCCTCAGCGTGCAGACCGGCCGCACCGACGACTTCACGCGCAAGTCGGCCGGCGCCTCGATTGCCGGCGATCTGTTCAACATCTGGGCCGGCCCGGTCTCCAGCGCCTTCGGCGTGGAATGGCGCGAGGAGCGGTATCACTCGAATCCGGCGGAGATCGCCGCTTCGGGCGACCTGACTTCGACGCCGATCGCGCCCCAGTACACCACCGGCAAATTCGACGTGAAGGAAGCGTTCGCCGAATTCCGCGTGCCGCTGCTGAACGATCTGCCCGCGATCAAGAGCCTCGCCGTCGAAGCGGCGGTGCGCCAGTCCGACTACTCGACGATCGATTCGGTGCTGACCTGGAAAGGCACGCTCGATTGGGAAGTCGTGAACTGGCTGCGGGTGCGCGGCGGCGTGAGCCGGGCGATCCGCGCGCCGAACCTGGACGAGTTGTATGCGCAGCCGTCGTCCGGCTTCACCGGCGGTGTGGATCCGTGCTGGGTGACCAGCAACCCGTCGCAGGCGCAGCGTGATCTGTGCGTTGCGCAGGGCGTGCCGGCAAGCGAGATCGGGACGTTCCTGCCGAGTGCGAGCCAGGGCTGGAACTCCCTCTCGGGCGGCAATCCCAACCTGAAGGAAGAGGAGTCCGACGCAAAGACGCTCGGCATCGTGTTCACACCGTCGTGGGCCGGCAACCTCGCGGTGTCGCTCGACTACTTCGACATCGAAGTCGAAGGCGCCGTCGCGCAGGTGAGCTCGCAGGCGCTCGTCAACTCCTGCTTCGCCACGCTGGATCCGAGCGGCGCGGCTTGCGGTGCGATCACGCGGCTCCCGAGCGGACAGATCGACCAGGTCAGCGCACCGGTGCTGAACGTAGCGAGCCGCAAGGTCAGCGGCGTCGACCTGGCGATCAGCTACACCCTGGATCTGCCGCAGTGGCTGTCGTTGCCGGGCGAGTCCGGAACGCTGGGCTTGCAGTGGGTGTCGACGTGGCAGGACGAGGACGTCTCGCGCACGCTGCCGAACCTGCCGGTGATCGATTGCGCCGGCCGTTACAGCGGCACGTGCTCCGGGGACGGCGTGCGCATCACGCCGGACTTCCGCGGGCTGTTCCGCACGATGTGGAACACGGGTCCGCTGTCGCTCATCGCCGAGCTGTCGATCATCGGTGATCTGAAGCTGGCGCAGAACGCGATTCCCAATCAGAACGGCACGATCAGCGAGTGGTACTACCTCGACCTGAGCGGCAAGTATCAGCTCACCGACAAAGTGAAACTGGTCGCGGGCGTGAACAACGCTCTCGACAAAGCGCCCCCGGTGATCGGCTTCACGGGCGGCGGTGATTCCAACACGAACATCCCCCTGTTCGATCCGCTGGGTCGCCGCTACTACGCCGGTGTGACGTTCACCTTCTGACGGGCCCGCGCGGCCGCCGTCGGCAACGGCGGCGGCCGCCAGTTCGCAGTGAGCGGGGCAGGGCGGCGCCTATCTCTGCAGGCTCGCCGTGATTTCCTGCGAAGTTTCCTGGAGTTTCAGCAGCACGCGCGTGTGCATGTCTTCGGGCGTGATGCGCGAGCTCGGGCACGCAACGTTCAGCGCCGCGAGCACTTCACCGGAGTGATCGCGGATCGGCACCGAGATCGAGCGCAGGCCGATCTCGAGCTCCTGATCGCACACCGACCAGCCCTTCGCACTGGTTTCCTCGATGAGCGCGCGCAGTTTCACCTTGGAGGTGACGGTGTTCGCCGTCATCCTGCGCAGCGTTGCGGTGTCCAGATATTTCAACCGCGCCCGCTCCGGCAGCGCGGCGAGCAGGATGCGGCCCGTCGACACGCAATGCGCCGGCGAGCGGCTGCCGACGCTCAGACCGATGTTGATGAGCCGGCCCGCCGGCGTCGCTGTCGCGACATATACGACGTCCTCGCCATCGAGAATAGCCGCGAAGCACGACTCGCCGATCTGCTCCGCCAGACGCTCCACGGCAGGCTGCACGACGTCGAGAAACTTCATCGACGACAGCGCGGCGTATCCGAGCTCGAGCACCTTGGGCTTGAGCGCGAACTGCTTGCCGTCGGTGTTCGCGTAACCCTCGGCCACCAGCGTGAGGAGGAAACGGCGCACGGTAGCGCGGTTCATGCCGGTCGCCCGCGCGACGTCGGCCAGGGTCATGCTCGGTGTGCTGCGCGTGAAAGCGCGGATGACTTCGAGTCCGCGCGCCAGGGCATTGACATAGTCGCGATTGCTGATCTTCATCTGTGTGGTCGGGCTCAGTGTGCAACGCCTGCGACGCAGACGTATTTGGTTTCCAGGAATTCGTCGATGCCGAGATGCGAGCCCTCGCGGCCGATGCCCGAGGCCTTCAGCCCGCCGAACGGCGCGCCTTCGTAGGACGTGTTGCCGGTGTTGACGCCGATGACGCCAAATTCCAGCGCTTCGGAGACGCGCCAGATGCGTGCGTTGTCGCGCGTGAAGAAGTAGGCAGCGAGCCCGAACTCGGTTCTGTTGGCGTGGGCGATCGCTTCCTGCTCGGTCTTGAAGCTGAAGATCGGCGCCAGCGGGCCGAATGTTTCCTCGTGAGCGACGCGCATGTCGCCGGTCGCGTTGGCGATGACCGTCGGCTGGAAGAACGTCCGACCCAGCGAATGGCGCTCGCCGCCGACGAGCACGGTCGCGCCGAGTTTCACTGCGTCCGCAATGTGCTCCACGGTTTTCTGCACGGCTGCTTCGTCGATCAGCGGTCCCTGCTCGATGTCCGGCTGGCTGCCGTCACCGACGCGAAGGCGCCGGACGGCTGCACAGAATGCTTCCACGAACGCGTCGTAGATCCCTTCCTGTACGTAGATACGGTTCGCGCACACGCAGGTCTGCCCCATGTTGCGGAACTTGGTCGCCATTGCGCCCGCAACTGCGGTCGGGATGTCCGCATCGTCGAACACGAGGACCGGCGCGTTGCCGCCCAGCTCCAGCGAAACCTTCTTGATCGTGCCCGCAGCCCGGGCCATCAGCTCGCGACCCACTTCAGTGGAACCGGTGAACGTCACTTTGCGCACGTCGGGATTCGCGACCAGCTCATTGCCGACCGTGCGCGAGTCGCCCGCCACGACGTTGAATACGCCGGCGGGCAGCCCGGCACGGTGGCCGAGCTCAGCCAGTGCGAGCGCCGACAGCGGCGTCGCGCTCGCGGGCTTCAACACCATCGTGCAGCCTGCGGCGAGCGCAGGCGCGGCCTTGCGCGGAATCATCGCCATCGGGAAATTCCAGGGCGTGATCGCGGCGCAGACGCCGATCGGCTGACGCATGACCATCAGGCGGCGGTCATGGGCTGGCGCGGGAATCAGCTCGCCGTAGACGCGCTTCGCTTCCTCCGCGAACCACTCGAAGAAGGCCGCGCCGTAGAGAATTTCCGCGCGCGCCTCGGCCAGCGGCTTGCCTTGCTCGGCGGTGAGAATCCGCGCCAGGTCATCGACGCTGGCGACGATCAGGTCATGCCAGCGTCGCAGGATCGCCGCACGCTCCTTCGCAGTGCGCGCACTCCACTGCGGCAGAGCGCTGGAGGCTGCGCGAATCGCTGCGAGAGTTTCGTCGCGGCCTGCTTTCGGTACGCGGCCGACCAGCTCGCCCGTGGCCGGATTGGTGACTTCGATGCTGCCGCCGGCGGGACGCAGCCAGTCGCCCCCGACGTAAATGGCCTCGCGCAGCAGCGCGCGGTCGTGCAGAGCCGGAATAGCGGTGGTCAACGGTTTGGTCCTGGAAAACGTGGTGAGTACAAATGTTCTCATAGCGCACACACGGGCGCCAGAACCACTTGTCATATCCCCACGTTGCTTCAGGAATCGGTGGTGACGTCCGTCCGGAACAGGTCCCTGCAGACGTCCTTGCAGCCGAACAGCGCAACGTCGTCGGGCGTCGCGCCGCGAATGAAGCCGAAACGGCCGATGTTGATCGAGAACTGGTAGGAGACGCCGTCGATGGTGAGCGAGCCCGAGTACTGGCAGGGCAGCACCGCGTAGTTCGAGCGCATGTCGTCCGAGCCGATCGCTTCCGCCCGCGAGAAGAAGGTCAGCACCTGAGCTTCGGTCAGATTCCAGTTCAGGCAGGCGCGCGCGAAGGGACCGTCAGGCACTTTCGGTGGACCCAGATGTCGCTCCACGCCAGCGACCTTGACCTTGCCCGCCGCGAACGCTGCCTGCAGCGCAACCGTATCCAATTGCGGGGGTGCAGCGTTCGCCGTGACCGTGACGAGAGCTACGATGCCGGCCAATACTCGCTTCATCTATCTACCGTCCTGAACATGGGGTATCTCCAATGACGTCCGCCGGGCTCATCGACCGCCTGTTCCTCGCCCATCCGCGCAGCGCAGGGCAGGGCTACTTCGAGCACATGCGCTTCGCGTGGACCTTCGGCGCGACGATGGCCGTCGGGACCGTCGCCGCCCTGCTGCACGGGTTGTTTCCATTCCTGTGTCAGACAGCGGCGGGCGACCGGGTTCGCATGCTCTACGCGCGCCTGGCTCATCGCGAACCGGGCAGCGAAACCTAGGCCGCTGCGCGACGCGCTTTGCGCACGGAGAAGAACAACTGCCGGTTCTCGCCGGCCTTCTGAATCGCAGCCTGATTCAGCGCCACCATCACGTACAGGATATTCAGCGCCTGCAGCCGGCCCGTGATGTGCTTCGTACGCCGGCCCGCCTGCACGATGTCCTTCGCGGTCACGCCGCTGTGTCCGCCCATGCGACTGCGCACGTAATTCACGGCGGCTTCGTCGATCAGATTGAAATAGCCCGAGCCTTTGCGATCCTTGGAGCGCGCGAAGGACAGCACGAGGTACGCGCCCTTGGCCTGGAACACGTGGTAGGTCTGGCGTACGGCCTCGACCTTCCCGCAGTAGGCGAGCCCTTGCTGAAGCTGCTTGATATTCACGCGACCTCCAACCAGCTCGTGCGTCACCAGGTCCCGGCGACGCATTCTCGGCCGATCGGTGGTCGAGCGCCAGCTATTCGCCTTCGCCAGTCGGCACGTGGCCTGGCACCGTCGCACCAGGAGCGGCCATGCCGTTTTCGCCCTTGTCCGGCGCCGGCAGGCTGAAGTAGAACGTCGCGCCTTCGTTCAGCACCGAATCGGCCCAGGTGCGGCCACCGTGTCGCTGCACGATGCGACGGACGTTCGCGAGCCCGACACCTGTGCCTTCGAAATCGGTCGCGCTGTGCAAGCGCTGGAACACGCCGAATAACTTGTCGCTGTAAGCGGGATCGAAGCCGACGCCGTTGTCTTTCACGCCGACGATGATCTCGTCGTCCTGCTCGACGGCGAACACCTGGATGCGCGCTTCGGAGCGGTTCCTCGTGTACTTCACCGCATTCGCCAGCAGATTCAGAAACACCTGGTGCAGCAGCGCGCGATCGCCGCTGATGTACGGCAGCTGCTGCAGCGTCCACTGGACCTTGCGGCTCCTGAGCTCGGGCTGCAGCTCGTTGATGACCGCCTGGACCAGCGCGTTGAGATCGACAGGAACCTTGCGCATCGCCGTGCGGCCGATGCGCGAGAACGCCAGCAGGTCGTCGATGAGCTGGCTCATGCGCTGCGCGGCGTCGCGCACGCCTTTGAGACGCCGCTGCTCTTCCGCGGTGAGCTTCGCCCGCGCCGACTCTTCGATCATGCTCACGTAGGCCTGGATGTGACGCAGCGGCATGCGCAGGTCATGCGAGACGGAATGACTGAACGCTTCGAGATCGCTGTTCGCTGCCGTGAGGTCTTCGTTGCGTTGTTCGAGCACCATGTTGAGCCTCGACATCTCCGCCGCGATGCGGGCGCGCTCGACGATCTCCTGTTGCAGCGAATGGCGCACATGGGCGAGCTCGACGAATACTTCCACCTTCGCGCGCAGCACGCCCTGGATGACGGGCTTCATCAGGTAGTCGACCGCGCCGGCCGAGTAGCCTTTGAACATCATCTCCGCGGTCTTGACCACGCCCGTCAGGAAGATGATCGGCGTGGTCCGGGAGCGCTCGCGCTCGCGGATCATCGCGGCCGCTTCGATGCCGCTCATATCCGGCATCTGCACGTCGAGCAGGATCACCGCGAAATCGTGCTCCAGCACCTGGCGCAGCGCCTGCGTGCCGGAGGAGGCGACGAGCAGATTCTGCCCCAGCGGCTCGAGCACGGCCTGCAGCGCGTGCAGGTTCGCGGGATCGTCGTCGACCAGCAGGATGTTCACTCGTGGATCAGGTTGCATCGGTCACTCCAGTCACACTCTTGCGCGCCAACTCCCGCAGTGCTGTCGCGACCTGCGGGAGCGGCAAAGTCATCGATACGGCGGTGGCCGCAATTGCCGCGGCAGGAAGGTCGGATCGCAGCGCTGTCGCAGGGCTCTCGATCAGAACGGTGCCGCCGGCTTCGTGGATTGCAGCGGCGCCGCGCGCGCCATCGACGCCCGCCCCGCTGAGGATCACGCCAATCGCACGTCGCCCGTACACCAGCGCCGCCGACTCGAACAACACGTCGATCGAAGGTCGCGCATGGTGGACGCGTTCGTCGACGGACAGGCTCAGGCAATCGTGCTCGATCAGAACGTGGTAGTCGGCAGGCGCGACGTAGACACGACCTGCTTCGATCGGCTCTTTGTCCGTGACTTCGCTGACGCGCAGGGCACAGCCACGTTGCAGGAGCGGCGTCAGCATGTCTTCGTCGTCGCGCGGTCGATGCAGGGCGATGACGATGGGCATCGCGAAATCGGCGGGCAGCGCCTGCAGGATCGTCTGCGCGGCTTGCATTCCGCCGAGCGAACCGCCCATGACGATGGCTCCGGGAGCGATCACAGGATCTTCCGGTACAGGCGCTCGCGCTCGCTCACCGGCTCGTAGCGGTGCTCGTGCTGCGAGAAGCGCACCGATTCGCTGCGGCCCAGCCCGAGATAGCCCCACAGCGCGAGACTGTCGTAGAGCAGATCGTGCACGCGCTGCTGCAACGTGCGGTTGAAATAGATCATGACGTTGCGGCAGAAGATCAGCTGGAATTCGTTGAACGAGCGATCGCTGACCAGGTTGTGCACGGCGAAGACGATGTTCTGCCGCAAGTGCGGCCGAACGATTGCCGAGGACGCATCGGCCGAGTAGTAGTCGGAGAAGTCCGCCGTGCCGCCGGCTTCCTGGTAGTTGCGCGTGTACTCCTGCATCGTGGCCAGCGGATAGATGCCGCTCGCAGCCTGATCGAGCGTCGACGGCTGCAGCTCCGTCGCGTAGATGCGCGAGCGCTCGTACAACCCTTCCTCATGCAGCACGATCGCGAGCGAATACACCTCCTGTCCGGTGGAGCAGCCGGCGATCCAGAGGCGCAGGAACGGATGTGTCCGGAGGAACGGCGCCACCCGTGCGCGGAACTCACGATAGAACGCGGGATCGCGAAACATCGACGTCACCGGAACCGTGAGCGCCTCCGCGAGACGCGAGAGTGCGGCGGGCTCCGTCTGGATCAGTTGCACGAGCGCGGCGACCGAGTCGACGCGTTCGGCAATCACGCGCCGCTGAATGCGTCGGTGCATGGAGGAGGGCGCATAGTCGCGGAAGTCGAGCCCGGTGCGTTCGTTGACGGTTTCCAGCAGCGCAGTGATTGCAGGATCCACGGCACGCTCAGCGATACAGCCAGACGCGCAGGAGCGAGCGCAACTGATCCATGTCCACCGGCTTGGTGATGTAGTCCGAGGCGCCTGCCTGCAGGCATTTCTCGCGATCGCCGCGCATCGCCTTCGCCGTCACCATGATGATCGGCAGCTTCGCGTACGGCGGCATCGCGCGAATGCGGCGGGTGGTTTCGTAACCGTCCATCTCCGGCATCATCACGTCCATCAGGATCGCGCTGTAGCCGTCCTCCTGCTGCAACTTCTCCAGCGCCTCGCGACCGCCCTCCGCGTACGACACGATCATCTTGTAGTTCTCCAGCGCGCTGGAGATCGCGAAAATGTTGCGCAGGTCGTCGTCGACGATCAGTACTTTGCGACCCGACAGCAGCGCGTCATCGCGCTGCACGCGCTCCAGCATGCGCCGCTTGGCGTCGGGCAGCTTCGCCTGCACGCGATGCAGGAACAGCGCCGTCTCGTCGAGCAGCCGCTCGGGCGAGCGCACGTCCTTGACGATGATCGCCTCGGAGAGTCCGCGCAGCTCTGTCTCCTCGCGACGGGTCAGCGCCTTGGCTGTATAGACGATGACCGGCGGCGAGCGCAGCCCATGCCGTCGATGGATTTCGCGAATCAGGTCGATGCCGCCCTGATCCGGCAAGCCCAGGTCGAGCACGAGGCAGTCGAAGCGCGTTTCATCGAGCGCCTTGAGCGCGGCGGCTGCCGTCCCCGCAACAGAGCTTTCGACGTCGCCATTGCCGATGACATCGCGAATCTGTTGCTGCTGGATCGGATCGTCCTCGACGATCAGCAGCCGGCGCATTCTGGAAGGCGAGAAGTCGGCCGCCAGCGTCAAAGCCTTGTCGAGCGCCTCGCGCGTGACCGGCTTTTGCAGGAACGAAACCGCACCCTGGCGCAGGCTGCGTTCGCCTTCGGCCGCGACCGAGATGACGTGGACTGGAATGTGGCGCGTCCCCGGGTCGTGCTTGAGCAGATCGAGCACGACGCGGCCGTCGCTGTCGGGCAGATGCAGATCCAGAGTGATCGCCGCCGGCTTGATGCGACGAGCCAGCGCGATGCCGGCCCTAGCGGTGCCCGCGACGACGACTTTGAATTTCCGCTCGCGCGCGCAATCGGCGAGCACGTAGGCGAAGTTGCGATCGTCCTCGATGATCAACAGCACCGCATCGCCTTCGCTGATGCTCGCGCGATCGTCTTCAATCAGATCGGGCTCGATCTCGGCGACGGGAGCGGCTTCGACCGGCTCCACTGCCGCGATCACCGGCTGCGCAATCGGGATGAACAAGGTGAACGTGCTGCCGCTGCCCGGCGTGCTCTGGAGCGTGATCGCGCCTTTCAGCACGCTCGCGAGCTCGCGGCTGATGGACAAGCCGAGCCCTGTGCCGCCGTACTTGCGCGAGGTGCCGGCGTCAGCCTGCTGGAACGCTTCGAAGATCAGCTTCTGCCGATCTTCCGGAATGCCGATACCGGAGTCCTTGACCGCGAACGCGATGCCGCCGGTCACGGACTGAATCGAGAGCTCGACCGAGCCGCGCTGCGTGAACTTGAAGGCGTTCGCGAGCAGATTCTTCAGGATCTGCTGCAACCGGTGCATGTCGCTATAGATCGTGGCCGGCAGTCCGGGGCCGAGCGTCACGATGAACTCCAGGCCGCGGCTTTGTGCGATCGGGCGGAACAGCGCCTCGATCGACTCCGTCAGCGTGCGCACCTGGAATTCTTCGAGCTCCAGCTCGATCGCGCCGGCCTCGACCTTGGACAGATCGAGAATGTCGTCGATCAGCCGCAGCAGATCGTTGCCGGAGTTCCAGATCGTGCGCGCGTGCTGCACCTGTTTGTCGGTGAGCGTGCCTTCCATGTTGTCCGCGAGCAGCTTCGACAGGATCAGAAGGCTGTTCAGCGGCGTGCGCAGCTCGTGCGACATGTTCGCGAGGAACTCGGACTTGTACTTCGACGTCAGCGTCAGCTGCTTCGACTTTTCTTCGAGCGCGGAGCGTGCAGTCTCGATCTCGAGGTTGGTCTGCTCCAGCAGCCGCTTCTGGTCGGCGAGCAGGCGCGAGCGCTGATCCATCTGATCGTTCGTCTGCCGCAGCTCCTCGTTGGTCTGCTCGAGCTCTTCGTTCGATTGCTTGAGCTCCTCCTGCTGCTGTTGCAGCTCTTCCTCGGAAGCACGCAGGCGCTGACTCTGCGCTTCCAGCTCGTCGTTGCGCTCCGCAAGCTGGCCGGCGGCGATGACGGTGTGCAGCGCCAGTGCGAGGCTGTCCGAAGCTTGATCGAGGAAGCGCAGCTGCAGCTCGGTGAATGGCTGGAAGCTTGCCAGCTCCAGGATGGCGCTGACTTCGCCATGCAGGACGACGGGGAAGACGAGCAGATGACGCGGCGGGGCACTGCCCAGCGCCGACCCGATCCGCACGTAGTTCTCCGGCACGGCGTCGATCTGCAACCTGCGGCGCTCCCGGAACGCCTGGCCGACGAGCCCGACGCCGGTGGCGATCACGGGAGGTGCAGCCGTCGCCGCGTAGGTTCCATGCAGGAACAGCCGCGTACGGTCCCCTTCGGCTGCCGGCAGGTAAATCGCGCCGTGCTGGATCTCGATGAGTTGTGCGAGCTCGCTCAACACGGCGTCGCACAGCGGGCGCAGCTCGCGTTGACCTTCGAGGACACGCGACAGACGCGCTTGACTGTTCTTCACCCAGGTCTCGGCGGCGAGTGCGGTCTGGCGCTGCTCGACCTGGGCCGCCATCTCGTTGAACGCTGCTGCGAGGTCACCGATCTCGTCGCGGGCGGCGTGGGCGACACGATGCGTGTATTCGCCACGCGCAAGCTGCCCGGCGCCGGCAACCAGTGAGCGGAGCGGCCCACGAATGCTGCTTATGAGCCATACGACGATCGCAAGCATGAGCGTCAGCGCGGCGGCTGAGCCGTAAAGCAGCGTTGCGCGTGCAAACCGCTCGGCTCCTGCCGCAGTGGCCTGGCGCTCCGCGAGCAACTTGCGCTCGTATTGCTCGATCTCCGCCGCCAGCTGCGTGAGCGAGCGTCCGACATCGAGTCCTTCGCGCACCGTCTGCTGCACGCCAGGGTCGGAAGGATTGGCTCCGCCGGCGCGAAGCTGGATCAGGCGCTCGATCAATGCACGCCGCTCGTCGAGCAGCGCGCCCAATTGCTCGATGCGAGCCTGCTGCGCCGGATTGTCCGCAGTCAGCTGGACGAGTTGTTGCTCGATGACTGCAAGTTCTGCACTGCCAGCGAGGGCCTGCTCGCGAAAGGCGAGATCGCCGGAAATCACGTAGCCGCGGGCGCCTGCCTCCATTTCAGCCCGGCTGCGCTTCAGGGATTCCTTGGCTTGCAGCACTTCGAGAGTGTGCGCAACCCATTCGGCGTCGCGATTGAGCGCCGTGAAGTTGCGGTAGGAAATCGTGGCCAATGCCACGAGCGAGATCAGGGAAACGATGAAGGCTGCTGCAATTCTGGAAGTCAGAGAGAACCGCATCCGCTCGCGTAGCCCCTTGTCCGTTTTACTCGCAGTTCGGCAGCCGAGGCTTGTAGCGGAACCAGCGCAGCGCCTCAACTTCGTATTAATGCTGTAGCGGCGGCGATGCCGATAGTGCTGGCGCTGTGAAATTTCTGCGTGCGCGAACCGACCACAGCGACTCGCGCATCACGCGAAATATCGCTGCGAGTGCCGCATTTCCTACGAATCCGTAATTCTGGATGTGCACCTTGCGGAGTACAGTGCGCGCCAGCCGTGCGTCAGCGCAGCGAAGAACGAGGAGGGAGATTCGATGATCCGTGGAATTCACCGTGTGCTGAGCGGCGTCGCGCTCGCGACTGCAACCGCCGCCGTGCTAGCCGCAACTCCGCCGCAGCAAACTGAAGCACAGCAAGCGTTCGCGAATCATGCGAGAGCGATGAAGGCGGGCACGACCGCCAAGCTCGGCGGCCATCTGCAATCCCTCGCTCGCACGTCCGGCTCGCAAGCGCAATCGAATGCGCGCAGCGCGACGCCGTCGCGTCTGGAAACCAGGCTGCCGGCGCTGACGATCCGTGATCGTTACGTCGCGGTAAGCGCATACGCCGACGGCGACGCCAATGCACTTCGCACCCAGCTTGTCGCGAAAGGCATGATCAACGCAGCCGTGCATGGCAATGCCGTTTCGGGTCGCGTGCCGATCGATGCGCTGTCCGACATGAGCACGATCCCTTCGCTGCGATTCATGCGGCCGTCGATGGCGAAGACGCAGGTCGGCCTGACCACCAGCCAGGGCGACCATTCGCAGCGCAGTGACCTCGCGCGGCAGCGCTTTCATGTCGATGGCAGAGGAGTGCGCGTCGGCGTGATGTCCGACAGCTACAACTGCGCTGAAGGCGCGCTCGTCCCCGGCGAGCCGTTCACGACAGCGCCGCAGGACAAGGCGAGCCACGACCTGCCGCAGGATGTTCTGGTGCTGAAGGATCTCTCGACGACACCTTCGTCCGACTGTTCCGACGAAGGGCGCGGCATGATGCAGCTGATTCACGACGTCGCGCCGGCATCGTCGCTCGCCTTCTACACCGCGTTCGAGAGCCCGGAGGACTTCGCGGCAGGCATCGGCGCACTTGCCGATGCGGGATCGAACGTCATCGTCGACGACGTCATCTACTTCGCGGAGCCGATGTACCTGGATGGACCGATCGCGCAGGCAGTCGATCGCGTGAAGGCGCGCGGCGTCGCGTACTTCTCATCGGCCGGCAACCAGGCGCGGCAGTCATATGAGTCCGAGTTTCGCCGCTCCAACGTCGCAGGGGCCGGCGGCGGTCCGCTGCATGACTTTGCGAACGGCAAAGGCGTCGATGTCCGGCAAGGCATCACCGCGGGACCGGGCAGCGCATCGCTGCTGTCCTTCCAGTGGGATCAGCCGTGGTTCTCGGTGAATGGCAGAGGGTCGGCGAGCGACGTCGACATTTACTTCGTCGATGACAACGGCACGCCGATCACGCTGTGCGACGACGATCCGCACGCGCTGGTGTGCCAGTTCCCCGGTGTCGATCGCAACGAAGGCGCCGATGCAGTCGAAGTCCCGGTGCTGGTGAACGACACTGACGAAGATGTTCACGCGAACATCGCCATCGAGCTGTTCTCCGGCCCGGCACCGCGCCGCATGAAGTATGTGTGGTTCGATCTCGGCGCCGGTCTGCTCACGCTCGAGGAACACGACACGCAGAGCGGCACGCTTTACGGTCACGCGAACGCGGCGGGTGCGGAGGCTGTCGGCGCTGCGCCCTGGTACAACACGTCGGCGTTCGGGCCGCAGAACAAGCCGGAGTGCGCGCCGGCTTGCATCGAGCTGTTCTCGTCCGCGGGCGGTGTGCCGATTCTGTTCGACAAGAACGGGCGGCGTTTTCCATTCCCGCTGGTGCGCATCAAGCCCGGTCTCACCGGCCCGGACGGCGGCAACACCACGTTCTTCGTCGCGGACCTCGCGGCAGCGATTCCCGGTACGACGGAGCCGGACGGTTTCCCGAACTTCTTCGGCACGTCCGCGTCGGCGCCGCACGTGGCGGCGATCGGCGCGCTGATGCTCGATCAGCGCAAGCGTGACATCGCAGCGGGCAAGCGCTTCCTCGGTCCGCAGCAGTTGCGTCCGGAAGTGATGTACATCGCGATGAGATTGTCCGCGGCGCGGCAGGACATCCGGGCGAAGGCAGGGCGAGTGACCGGGCCGATCGCGCTCCCGCATTCGAAGGGATTCGATTTCGATTCGGGATTCGGCTTCATCGACGCGTCGGTCGCGCTGCGACTGACAGCGGGGTTCTGAGCTCCCGGATAAAGAACCGCACCCCGAGCCGCGAGCGCACGCGTCACTACCGGGAGGGGTGCCCGCGACTTTGCGACACGGGGCGCGGTCCGTGGCCAGAATGCCTACGGCAGCGCAGCGAGCGAACTGGACCGGAGGACTAGGGACAACCCCTAGTTCGGGTGTATGTCATTGCGCCAGCCATTTCTTGAAGGGCGGTGAGGCGACGAACTTCGCGAACGTCGGGTCCTGCGCGAAGTTCTCCTTGGTGAACTGGTAGCCGAACTCGTCCCGCAGCGTGCTGTACACCTCGATCGCTTCGGCGAACTGCCCGAGCGAGACGTGCGACTGCGCGAGCGTGAAGTACGGATCGGTCATGTCCGGCTCGATCTCGATCGCCTTGCGCGAGTACGTGATGGCTTCCTGGTGCTTGCCCATCGACATGTAGATGTTAGAGCGCAGCATCTGCGTCATGCCGTCGACGCCGACGCGGCTTTCGATGGTGGTGATCGCCCGCAGGCACTTGTCGAGATCCTTCGCGAAGAAGTAGTGGTCGAGCAGCATGAACGCGGCGGCCGGATCGTTGCCGTGGAGCTGCTCGAGACGCGCCAGCATCTTGCGATAGTTGGCGTCGTCGCCCGCTTCGCTGGCGAGCGACGCACGTTGCACGAGCATCACGCGTGAGTCGGAGATCGCGGCGGGCAGCTTTTCCATCTCGAGGTAGGCGCCGCGCAGGTCGCCCTTGCGGCGCATCTCCGCGATCGCCTTCATGCGCTTCAGCGATTCCTGGTCGATCTTCGGCATGCCGAGCAGCGTCTGGATCAGGCCCGGCGCCGGATCGCTGAGGATGCGCGACATGCGGCCGATGACCTGGCTGTAGAGCTCGCCGCCGCTCAGGGGGGCCCAGTCGACGATACGGACGCCGCCCTTGCCATCGGGCTTGACGACGAACTCGATGTACTCGAAGCCGCTGTCGCCGTAGTCGAAGCGCAGCAGCGGGCGCGTCTCGGCGCCGCGCGTGACCACTTTCATGAACTTGGCGCTGCTTTCCGGCGAGCGATCGAGCAACGCCATGAAATCCTTCACGAGCACGCTCGACTGTGCCGTCTTGGTGAAGCCGCGCACGAAGTCACTGCGGCCTCTCTCGCTCTCGTAGACGTTCTCGGCGACGCGCATCCCGAGCGCGTTCATGTCGAGCATCCCGGCGAGCGTATCGGCTTTGCGCTCGTTGAAGATTGTCGTGAGCTCCGCGCCCACAGCTGCCATGTCCGGAGCTTTGGCGTCGGGCAGGGCCACGGAGGTCGTTGCCAGGAAGAGCGCGACCATGCAGCCGACCCGGCGCACGATGCGATTGGAAAGTACCGTCCGGCCCATGTTGCCTCCCGCCTGAGTTCAGCTCGATTCGATGGCTGATTCGGGCGGCACAGTGCCAGCAGCGGCGGGTGAGGGCAAGGAATGGGGGCGGCGGGGCGTGAAGAACGTTGGCTCGATCACATTTGGGCGATAAGCTCGCCAGCACTCTTGGAGGACCCCATGCGAAGACTCGCTCTCGCCGCTGTTGCAGCCATATCTCTCATCCCCGCACTGACGCAGGCCGGGAATGCACGCATCGACAGTGCCATCGATCAGGCGATCGCGGAGAAGCGGATTGTCGGGGCGGTTGTGCTCGTCAGTCACGACGGCAAGCTGGTGTATCAGCGAGCGGCGGGGTTCGCGGATCGCGAGTCCAAGCGCCCAATGCAGATGGATACCGTGTTCCGGCTTGCATCGGTGTCCAAGCCGGTCGTGTCAGCTGCTGCGCTGGTGCTCGTGGATCAGGGCAAGCTCTCGCTCGACGACCCCGTGACGAAATGGCTGCCCGACTTTCGTCCGAAGCTGGCCGACGGCACGACGCCCACGATCACCGTGCGACAGCTCCTGACTCATACCTCCGGGCTCAGCTACAAGTTTGCTGAGAAGACCGGCTCTGCGTACTACAAGTCCGGCGTGTCGGATGGATTCGATGAGCTGCGCATCAGCCTGGACGAGAACGTGCGGCGCCTCGCGAGCGTGCCTCTGTTCAACAAGCCTGGCGAAGCTTTCCGCTACTCGCTCTCGATCGATGTGCTCGGTGCAGTTGTGGAGAAGGCGGCTGGAAAGCCGCTGTCGCAAGCAGTCGCCGAATTGGTCACGCAGCCGCTGAACATGCGCGACACGGCGTTCTGGGCGAAGGATCCGTCGCGTGTCGCCGTGGCATACCACGACGCGAAGCCGGAGCCGGCGCCGATGACGGATCCGTATTCCATGCCGTTCGCCGAAGGCGGGACGATGACGTATTCGCCTTCGCGCGCGCTCGATTCGAAGGCGTATCCGTCGGGCGGCGCCGGAATGGTGGGCTCGGCGCCGGATGTGATGCGTTTACTCGAAGCCGTGCGCGCGGGCGGTAAGCCGATCCTCAAAGAGGCGACAGCGGCCAGCATGATGCGGAATCAGATCGGTTCGTTGGCGGGACTGGGTCCGGGTGTCGCGTTCGGGTTTGGCGGCGCGGTTGTCACCGATCCGGCAGCAGCGAAGACGCCGCAATCGGCGGGGACGTGGCAGTGGGGCGGCGTGTATGGGCACTCGTGGTTCGTGGATCCCGCGAAGAAGATTACGGTCGTGGCGCTGACCGACACGGCGCTTGAAGGGATGTGGGGGAAGTTCACGACGGATGTGAGAGATGCGGTATATGAGAGCGTGAAGTAGGGGGAGCGCTCAGGTATCTGTTGAAACGTCATCCCACTCTTGATCGGAGTAGCGAATCAGCCAGTTCAGAGCATAGTGCCGCTCATAGACAACTCCGGGGTCGAGTCCGGCAGGCGGCTCTTTCCCGTTGACTCGCGCGTCCACAACGGCCCAGTGATAGCGGTAAATCAGATCCGCCTGATCCAGGATCTGATCAAGCGAACGCAACTGCGCCTTGGCGATAAAACCGTCCCGGCCAAGGTCACGTATGAAGCCGACGGCTCTCGGCACATCCACGATCTTGTCGGGCCGACCGAGTTCTGTTTCGAAGCCCAGTGCCCAAAGCATGACGCCGAGACCTTCATAGCGCCATGCAAACTGAACTCGATCGTGCTCACTGGGCTTCGGGTTGTCGATGAATGCGCGCTCGGCAGGTGAAAGCGCGGAGCGAATGCCAAATCGGTTCACGAGATCGAGTGCCAGCTTCTGGTCCAGCGTTTCGCCTTTCACGGCCACGACAGCCAGCGCGATGGCGCGCAATGCAACCTCTTCGGTATTGCGGGCCTTGATCTGCGCTGCGGTCTCGATCATCGGGAGATCCTTCATATAGGGCACTCCCTCCCTCTTCAGCACTTCGATAGACCGCGTCCTTCGGGATTCGGCTTCATCGCTCACGCCATTCTCCTTCCCCGCAGCTGCGTTGGCGAAACACAGCAGGATCAACGCCACGATCAGTTGTTTCATATAGATCCCGCGAGAAGCGGTCAGTGCTGACTTCTTATGGTGCCCGGGGCCGGACTCGAACCGGCATGGAGTCGCCTCCGAGGGATTTTCGTACCCGCTACAGCTTTCGCTGCTGAGCCGCGCTCGCGGCGCGGCTCATTTGGAGTCTGGACTTTCTCTTTGCCGTGCGTCCCACCGCGGCGAGCGGAGCGGCGTTTAGGCAGGGGCCGTCAAGTCTCTACACTTTCCGCGGCGCGCGCGTCGCGGCTTAGCTCGGGATTGCAGTCACGCGTGCGCGTGGGGCTGGTTCCCCGAATTTGACCCCATTCACACCGGGCGTTTCCGCGCCGGGTGCTCAATTTCTTCAAGTCCCTTGCGTCTACCAATTTCGCCACCCGGGCACGGGTGCGCGGCGATTGTAAGCCACCGGGCCGGGACTGTGGGCGAACGGCGACGCCGTCGGCTGGCGACGGCGGGCCGGCAGCAGGCGTGGTGTAAACTGCCGCCGCTTTTCCAGGCGGGTCCGACAACAACATGCATGCACAGGCCGAGACGGCCGCAGCCGAGCCGCAACTCGACGTTCGCGCCGTTCACCTGTGGCGCGGCGAGCGGCATCTGTTACGCGGCACGTCGTTCGTCCTCAATCGTGGCGAGCTGCTACAGGTTGTCGGCCCGAATGGCGTCGGCAAGACCAGTCTGCTGCGCTGTGTGGCCGGGCTGCTGCCGACGGAATCGGGCGAGATCGTGTGGCGCGGACGTCAGCTGCACGATTGTCGCGACGAGTATCACCAGGCGCTCGCATACCTCGCGCACATCAACGCGCTGAAGCCGGATCTCACGGCGCTCGAGAATCTGCAGTACAGCGTCGCGTTGCATCGTCCGGTTGCTCAGCAGGAGCTGCGCGACATGTTCGCTCGCCTGCGTATCGCTCCGTGTGCTGACTTGCCGGCACGCTCGCTCTCGGCCGGGCAGAAGCGGCGCGTGGCGATCGGCCGCATTCTGCTCATGCGCGCTTCGCTGTGGATCCTCGACGAGCCGATCACCAATCTGGACTCCGCGGGCATCGCGCTGTTCGAGGAGTGCATGGCGGAGCATCTGGCGCAGGGCGGCATGATTCTGACGGCCGCGCACCAGTTGCTGTTGCAAGGTCAGCAAGGCGTGCGCACGCTGGAGCTGCACTGATGCAGTCCTCCGGACTTGGCGCCCTCATTCGACTGGTCATCGCGCGCGACTTGCGACTCGCGGTCCGGCATTGGGACCAGGTGATCCAGCCGCTGATCTTCTTCGCGATCATCACGACGCTGTTCCCGCTTGCGATCAGTCCGGCGCTCGACGAGCTGCGGCGGATCGCACCGGGCGTCGTGTGGGTCGCGGCGATGCTGGCTTCGCTGCTCGCACTCGAATCGCTGTTTCGTCCAGACGTCGAGGACGGGACGATGGAGCAATGGGTGTTGTCGGGCCAGCCGTTGTCGCTATTGCTACTGGCCAAGGTTGTGACGCATTGGCTTCTCACCGGCCTGCCGCTGGTGCTGATGTCGCCGCTCGTGGGAACTGCGCTGGGCATGCCGCAGTCAGCCTGGCCTGTGCTGATGGCGACACTGGCCCTGGGCACGGGCTCGCTCAGCATGCTGGGTGGAGTGGGGGCAGCTCTCACGGTCGGCGTGCGCCGAGGCAGTGTTTTGCTGGCCTTGCTGGTGCTGCCGCTGGAAATGCCCGTACTGATTTTCGGTGCGCGGGCCGTGGATCTGGCGATGCACGGCGAAGCCGTCGCAGGTCCGCTAAACTTGCTCGCCGCCGTGCTGCTCTTGTTCATCAGCCTGGGGCCGTTCGCGATGGCGGCAGCAATGCGGGTCAGCGTCGAGTCCTGAAAGTCACGGGATCGCACACTCTATTTATATGTGGCTCTGGTTTCACAAGCTCAGCTCGCCGCCTTATGCCTACCGCATGGCGACGCTGCTGCGCCCGTGGTTCCTGTGGAGCGCGCTCGCGATCATGCTATTCGCGGCCTACGGCGGGCTGGTGCTGGCGCCGCCGGACTACCAGCAGAAAGATGCATTCCGGATTATTTATGTGCATGCGCCTGCCGCGATCATGTCGCTGCAGGTGTACGTCGTGATGGCGATCGCGGCGGCGGTCGGAATCATCTGGCGCATCAAGCTCGCGCATGCGGTCGCGGCTGCGTGCGCACCGGTCGGAGCAGCGTTCACGGTAGTCGCGCTTGCGACAGGCTCGATCTATGGCCGGCCGATGTGGGGCACGTGGTGGGAATGGGATCCGCGCATCACGTCCGAGCTGATCCAGCTCTTCCTTTATCTCGGCTACATGGCGCTGCGCGCGTCGTTCGACGACACGCAACGTGCCGATCGTGCGAGCGCGATTCTGGCGATCGTGGGTGTCGTCAATGTGCCGATAGTCAAATACTCGGTCGTCTGGTGGAACAGCCTGCACCAGGCGCCGACGATCTCGAAGCTCGGCAAGCCTTCGATCGCGCTGGCGATGGCGTGGCCGCTCTACACGATGTTGCTCGGCTTTATGCTCTACTTCGCAGCCGTGTTGTGCGATCGGGTGCGCAGCGAAATCCTCCGGCGCGAGCGGAACGCTTCCTGGCTGCCGGAAACCGTAAAGACATCATGACCTTACGTGAATTTCTTGCCATGGGCTCTTACGGCGGGTACATCTGGTCCTGCTACGCCGTGACGCTTGCCATGCTGATCTTCAGCGCGTGGTCGGCGCGCCGGAGCCTGCGTGAGCAGATCGGCGCTGCGAAGCGGCGCGTCGAGATGCAGAAGGAGGCCCCATGACCATGACACCTCGTCGCCGCCGCATGGTGCTGGTTGGATTGATCGTGCTCGGTGTGGGCGCGGCGACCGCCTTCGCACTCACCGCGTTCCAGGACAACCTTCTCTATTACTACCCGCCCGCGGACATCGTCGCAGGCAAGGCGCCGACCGGCCGCTTGTTCCGACTCGGCGGCATGGTCGAGGAGGGCAGCCTCAAGCGCGAGAGCGGCAGCATGGAAGTGCGCTTCATCGTCACCGATTTTCACAACGACGTAACCGTGAGCTACAGCGGCGTGTTGCCGGATCTGTTTCGCGAAGGGCAGGGCGTGATCGCCCGCGGCCAGCTCAATGAGGGCGGCGTGTTCGTCGCGCAGGAAGTGCTGGCGAAGCACGACGAGAACTACATGCCGCCGGAAGTGGCGGAGAGCCTGCGCAAACAGCACGAGAAGAAGGCTCCCGCAGCGACGCCGTCGACGTGAGGGAGTAGGGCATGTCTGCCGAGCTCGGCCATTTCGCATTGATCCTCGCGTTCTGCCTGGCGTTGCCGCAGGCGTTCTTCGGCATCGCCGGCGCCGCGCTGCGACGTCCTCACTGGATGGCGCTGACGACGCGCGCCGTCGCGGGACAGTTCGTGTTCACTGCGTTCGCCTTCGCGTGCCTCGCGTACTGCTTTTATCGCAACGATTTCTCCGTCACTTACGTTGCGCAGAACTCGAACTCGGAGCTGCCGACGTTCTATCGCTTCGCCGCCGTCTGGGGCGCGCATGAAGGCTCGCTGCTGTTGTGGCTGTTGGTGCAGTCGATCTGGACAGTTGCGGTCGCCGCGTTCAGCCGCAACATGCCGGACACGATCACGAGCCGCGTGCTGGGCGTGCTCGGCCTGATCAGCGCCGGCTTCGCGCTGTTCATTCTCACGACTTCGAATCCATTTGAGCGCCTGTGGCCCGCCGCCGTCGACGGGCGCGATCTGAATCCGCTGCTGCAGGATCCGGCGCTCGCGATTCATCCGCCTATGCTCTACACGGGCTATGTCGGCATGTCGGTGCCGTTCGCATTCGCCGTCGCGGCGATGCTGGAAGGCAAGCTCGATTCGCTGTGGGCACGTTGGGTGCGGCCGTGGACGACGGTCGCGTGGATGTTCCTCACCGTCGGCATCGCGCTCGGCAGCTGGTGGGCTTATTACGAGCTCGGCTGGGGCGGCTGGTGGTTCTGGGATCCGGTCGAGAACGCGTCGTTCATGCCGTGGCTGATCGGTACCGCGCTGATTCATTCGCTCGCAGTGACGGAGAAGCGCGGCCTGTTCAAGAGCTGGACGCTGCTGCTATCGATCATGGCGTTCGCGCTGTCGCTGCTTGGAACGTTCCTGGTGCGTTCGGGCGTCGTCGAATCCGTGCACGCGTTCGCCAGCGACCCGGCGCGCGGCCTGTTCATTCTCGCGTTCCTCATCATTTGCATCGGCGGCGCACTCGTCCTGTATGCGTTGCGCGCTCCGTTGTTCAAATCGAACGCCGGCTTCGCGCCCATCTCGCGCGAGTCGTTCCTGCTGATGAACAACCTGCTGCTGGTGGTCGCGATGGTCGTGATCCTGGGCGGCACGCTGTATCCGATCTTCCTCGACGCCTTCGACCTGCGCTCCGTGTCCGTCGGGCCGCCGTATTTCAGCACGATGTTCCTGGTGCCGATGCTGCCGCTCGCGTTCCTGCTCGCGCCCGGCATGCATGCGGCGTGGAAGCGCGCTTCGTTCGAGCGAACGAAGGTTCTGCTTGCCGTGTTGCTGGTCGCGGCCATCGCAATCGGCATCGCCATTCCGCTGCTGGTGTACGGTTGGCATTCCGTGTTGAGCGCCATCGGCATCATCGTGGCGCTGTGGCTTGCATTCGCTTCGCTGATCGAGCCCGTCGAGCGGTTGCGCAAGGGTCATTCGCTGTCTGCCGCCGTGCTCGGCATGAGCGTCGCGCACTTCGGCCTCGCGATGTTCATTCTCGGCGCGACCACGGTCGAATCGTACAAGCACGAAAAGGACCTGAGCCTGCGGCCGGGTCAGAGCACCGAAGTCGCCGGCTTCACGTTCACGATGAACAGCCTGCGCGACGTTGCCGGGCCGAACTACGAGGCGATCGAGAGTGAAGTGACGATCTCGCGCGACGGCAAACAGCTGGCGACGCTGCATCCGCAGAAGCGCGTGTATCGCGTGCAGAAGAACGCAATGACCGAGGCCGGCATCGATGCCGGCTGGAACCGCGATCTGTTCGTCGCGATGGGCGAGGATCTCGGCGATGGCGCCTGGAGCCTGCGCCTGCAGTACAAGCCGATGGTGCGTTTCATCTGGCTGGGCGCATTGATCATCGCCATCGGTGGCTTGATAGCCGTGTGCGACCGTCGTTACCGGCAGCGCGTCGCTGCCGAAGCGGCCAGCCCTGCAGAGGCCGGCACGCGCACGGCATAAGCAAGCATCATGTGGCGCTTCATCATCCCCATCGGTCTGTTCGCGACGCTCGCGGTGTTCCTGTTCATCGGTCTCGGCCGTGACAAGCAAACGCTGCCGTCGCCGCTGATCGGCAAACCGGCGCCGCTGTTCGAGCTGCCGCGCGTCGACGATCCGACGCAGAAGATCTCCAACCGCGAGTTCGCCGGCCGCCCGTACGTGGTGAACATCTGGGGCAGCTGGTGCTTCGCATGCCGGGATGAGCACGAAGCCTTGATGCAGATCGCGCGGCGCGGCGAAGTGCCGATGATCGGTTTGAACTGGAAGGACGAGCTGGAGCCGGCACAGCGCTGGCTGCAGGCGCTAGGCAATCCGTACGACGTCTCCGCGTTCGATCCTGAAGGCAATGTCGGCATCGATTGGGGCGCTTACGGCGCGCCGGAGACGTTCCTCGTCGATGCCCGCGGTGTCATCCTCTACAAGCACGTGTCGGCAATGACGATCGATATCTGGGAGCAGGAGTTTCTGCCGCGCATCAAGCAAGCCGGAGTAAAGGGCGAATGAAGGTTCTGTTCGCCATCCTGGCCGCCTTGCTGGTCACGCAGCTCGCGTTTGCCATCGACACGGCTCCCGCATTCACGGACCCGGCGCAACAGGCGCGCTACGAGCGGGTCATTCGTGAGCTGCGCTGCCTCGTGTGCCGCAGCGAGACGATCGCGGATTCCAACGCGACGCTCGCCGCCGACCTGCGCCGCCAGGTGCGCGAGATGATGGCGGCCGGCAAGACCGATCAGGAAATCTTCCAGCACATGGTCGATCGCTACGGCGACTACGTGCTCTACAAGCCGCCGCTGGCGGCGCGCACCTGGCTGCTTTGGGGCGGGCCGATCCTGCTGCTCGTCGGCGGTGCTGCCATCGCCGTGCTGGTGATCGCGCGCAAATCGAAGCTGCCTGATACGGATCCCGCCGATCCCGGCCTGGGTGCCTCGTGACCGGTTTCATCATCGCCTGCGCCGCCATGATCGCGGCGGCCCTGCTGTGGATCGTGCTGCCGCTCCTGCGCACGAAAGCGCCGGACGCTGAGGATTCCCGCACCGAGCGTCGCGTCTCCGCGATCGTCATCGCCGTATTCGTTCCTGCACTAGCGGCTGCGCTGTACATGGGGCTGAGCAAATGGAACTGGAGCGACGAGGTTGCAACCCAGGTCGCGCAGGGCCAGCAGATGGACGATCTGCTGCAGCAGCTGCGCGCGAAGCTCGACAAGAATCCGGCCAACGTCGAGGGCTGGCTATTGCTGGGCAAGTCGTACGCAAAGCTCGAGCGGGATGCGCTCGCTCTCGACGCCTTCCAGCATGCCTACGATCAAACGAAGGGCGAGAACCTCGAGGCAGTTCTAGGTCTCGGCGAGGCATTGGCGCGCACCGACGAGGCGTCGCTGCAAGGCAGGGCGGGACAACTGTTCGAAACCGCACTGGCCAAGGGAACGAACGATCCGCGCGCGTTCTGGTACGGCGGCATCGCGGCCTTGCAGGCCGGAAACCTGCAAGTCGGACGCGATCGTTTTCAACAGCTGCTCGCGATGAATCCTCCGCCGCAAGTGCGCAGCCTGCTGGAGCGGCAGATTCAGGACCTCAATCAGCAGCTCGGCGAAGCAGGGCAGGCTGCACCATCGGTCGCTGCGAGCGCAGAAGGCGCTGCGACACCTGCCGCGCACCGCTCGATCAAAGTCGCCGTCTCGATCTCGCCGCACATCCGCGATCAGCTCAAGGGCGGTCCGCTGCCGCTCTTCATCCTGGCGCGCGACCCGTCCGCAGGCGGCCCGCCGCTGGCAGTGCAGCGTCACAGTTCGTCGGACTTGCCGGTCACCGTCGAGCTCAGCGAGCGCGACGCCATGATTGCAGCCCGTACAATCGCGACCGTGCCGCGCGTGCAAGTCGTGGCGCGGCTGTCGCGTTCGGGCACGCCGCAGGCGCAGAGCGGCGACTTCTACGGCGAAGCCGACTACGATTTTTCGAAGAACGCCGCCGCGGGCGCCGCCACATTGAATATCATCATCGACCGCGCCGTGCCGTGAGCGCCCTTTTGCAGACCTGATGTCAGCCACGACCCCGAGCTCCCCGACCCGGATTTCCTTTGGCGGCCTGCCCTCGATGGTGCCGGCCTACGCCCGCGTGCTTCTGAGCAAGAAGCCGTACGTGGCTCCGCCTGGAACCGTCATCGCACCGGTCGAGCTCGAGGCGCGTCGCGTCGTGCTGTCGGCCGCGCATCTGCAGCGTTATCGCGAAGTGTGCTCGGTCCCGAACGGGACCGATCTGCCGCCCGCGTATCTGCACCTGGTGGCGATGCCGATGCACATGCAGCTGTTCATCTGCCGCAACTTTCCGGTGAAGGTGCTCGGGCTCATTCACCTGCGCAATACGATCCGCGTGCTGCATCCGGTCGACCAGCGCGCGCCGCTGCGTCTCACGGTCTTCTTCGAAACGATGCGCCTGACCGACTTCGGCCAGGAGTACGACTTCGTCACGCGCTACGAGCAGAACGGCACGGTCGTGTGGGAAGAAGTCAGCACCATGTTCGCCCGCGGTAACACGGCGCCGAAGGAAGGCGCGAAGCGGCCGGGCATCGAACGCGCGAATCTCCCCGAGAGCGGCGTCGCGACCGAGACGCTGGAGGTGAAGGACAAGACGGGCTGGCACTACGCGCGCGTCTCGGGAGACTTCAATCCCATCCATCTCACCGAGCGCACCGCGCAGATGTTCGGATTCAAGCAGGTCGTGGCGCACGGCATGTGGTCGCTCGGCCGCTGCCTCGCCGCCGCGACCCCGCATCTCCCGCAAGGCAAGATCCAGGTCGACACGCAGTTCAAGCTGCCGGTCTACATTCCTTCGCAGGCGCTCTCGCGCACGTGGGCATCCGGCAATGGCGTGGAGATTGCGATGTGCACGATGCGTGGCGATCGGCTGCACCTCGCGATGCAGGTGCGCTCGCTGTGAGCGCCACAGTCGTGGACCTGCTTGGCGCGATCGAATCGCGGGCCAGCGCGCTGAAGCTCACCGAGCCGGGCCCGACGCACGCGCATCTCGAGCAGATCATGCGCGCTGCCGTACGCGCACCCGACCACGGGCGGCTGCGACCCTGGCGCTTCGTCGTGCTCGAAGGAGCGGCGCGCGAGAAGCTCGGTAACGAGATGGCGCGCCTGTCGCTGGGCAAGTTTCCGCAATCGACGCCGGAGCAGATGGACGGCGAGCGGCGCAAAGCACTGCGTGCGCCGACCATCATCGTGGTCGCAGCCAGGATCACGCAGGGCAAGATTCCCGAAGTCGAGCAGATCGGCGCGGTCGCCGCCGGCGTTGAGAACATGGTGTTGACGGCGCAGGCGCTGGGCTATGGCTCGATGTGGAAGACGGGCGCCGCGGCTTACGATGCACAAACGAAGACGATGCTCGGACTCGATGCGCAGGATCGCATCGTCGCGTTCCTCTACCTCGGAACGACCGCGCTTGCGGGAACCGCATCGCCGGCGTCTCTCGACGGCGCCGTCACCTGGATGAAGTGAGCGGCGACGATTTCGTGAAGGTGGCGTTGCGTGACGCCGTCGAATGTCGAACTGCTCCGGCAGCAGACGCGACCACCCTCGGCAGGTCTGCTGGATCGAACGGCTTCGTGAGCACAGCGACTGCCGTGTCGGAGTACGCATTTGCCACGTCGCCTTGCCCCGTGGTGAACACGACGGCGGTGCCGTAGTGCGCGCGCAATTGCTGTGCGAGGCCGACTCCCGCACCGGGAATTTCCAGGTCGATATCGATCAGCGCAACTTCGGGTCTGCGGTTGCGGGCAAGCTCCAACGCCTCGGCTGAAGTGCGAGCGGGACCGAGCACTGCGTGTCCCGCGTCCTCGAGTGTCGCGGCGGAGCAGTAGGCGATGATCACCTCGTCCTCGACGATCAACACAACCATCACGCATTCACTTATGTTGCCCTCTACTACTTTAGAAGTAGCCAGCGTCGCCGCGGGTTCCACCGCGGCGGCGTGTGGGAAATTTACTGGCCCAGCTGCGCTTCCGTCGCGAACGCTCGCAGCAGCACGCGATGTCGCGCATCCGCGGGCAACGCAACGCGAGTCCCGTCGTTCTTCGCAACTGCCGAGTTGCCGTGCCCGCGCTTCTCGTCCGGCACCAGCCACACTGCAACGAGCTCTTGCGTTCCGGCTTTGACCGACTGACCGGTGATCTGGCCGTCGTTGTTGATGTCGTTCGCAGTGAACAAGTGGTCGGCGTAGTCGTCCGGCAGCAGCTCGTTGAGATCCCTCATCGCACCGTGCTCGTACAAGAACCCACGACAGCTTGCAAAGCCGGCGGTGCACGAGATGCCGACGATCTGACCCTTGTCGTTGATGCCGAGCGCCTGGCTCAGACTGTCGCCCGGCAGCACTCCCAGGTTCTCGATGCCGCGGCTGCGTATCCAGCGAAACGCTTGCGCGTTGAAGGCAGCGCCGTCGGCTGCAGAGACGTTCGAGAATCCGACGACGTCGCCGCGCTCGTTCAACGCCATCGGCGTGTTCCACGCGATGCCGCCGAGGTTGCCGAGATGGATGGTGCGGCCCTTGTCCCACATCACCGCGTGCGCGGCGCTCACGCCGCCGACGGCCGTGCCGCATGCGCCTGAGATGCCGATGACCTGGCCCTTGCTGTTGATCGCAGTGGCTGCGCTCGTGCGATCGTTCCCCAACGGCGGCAATTCCCGCATCTCATCCTTGCCCGGGCCCCACAGCGCGGCGCGAAACTGATAGATCTGCGGCTTCACGCACGACGAGTCCTCGACTGTGTTCTCGGCCCAGCCGACGACCTGCCGATTGTTGTTCGAGCCGGTCGCGAAGCCGTTGTCACCGCCGAATGTCGGCAGCGCGCGGATCTGGCCTTCCTCCCACACGACTCCGCGACACGTCGCCGCAGCGCGGGTCGGCGTCGCGAAGAAGCTGCGACAGCTCCAGGTTTCGCCGCGCGGCTGCGGCGTCGTCGTTTGCGCGATGCCGGAGACGAGACCGTTCGTGTTCTTCACTGGCCACGCGATGGCGCTGTTCGGCCCGCCGAGCGTGCCGAGATCGAAGCGAAATCCGTAGAGCCACAGCATCGCGTGCCGGCTGTTGTTATCCGGCAGGTTGGCGAAGCCGCCGACCAGACCGAGATCGTTGATGCTGTTGCCGGTGTTCTCCGCGCCGCCAAGCGATGACAGCGTGACGACACGATAGTCGAAGCGGTTGTGATGGAAGTTGTCGGTGCTGCCGGCAGCGGCAGCGCCGACCGTTAGAGTCGCGGCCGCAGCGACCGCGCAACGCAGGATCGAAGTGTTCATGGCAGTGATCTCCCGGGCAATGGTTCCGGGTCGATGTAACTGCCGTCACGCGGCTGCTTCTCGCCACTTTCGGACGCAACTGGCGCGCGGTCGCGAAGCCAGCCGCATCAGCCGGAATTCATCGGATCGGACAGCCGCGCCGTACTCGCGCGGAGCAGGAAAGGACTAGGCGATGCCGAACAGCCGCGCGAAGTTTTCAGAGTAGAAGTGCGCTTGCGCATCGTCGTTGCAGCCCGCGAGCGAGGCGCTGAAGCGCTCGAGTGGATGACGACCGCCTTCGGCGTGCGGATAGTCGCTCGAGAAGAGATACAGGCGGCTGTCGGATTGGCGGATCAGATCGCCGACGTCTTCGTACACGTACGGCGTGAACGCCATGTGCTCGATGATCTGCTGCGAGGGTCGCCGCGTCAGCGACTTCAGTTGCGGATCCGATTTGCTCCAGATCTCCGCGATCCAGTCGAGCCGCTTGATCATGGACGGTACCCAGCCGGCGCCGAGCTCGATCACGCCGCCGCGCAACGCGCGATGCCGCTCGAACACGCCATCGAGCACGAGCGCGCCGACGAATGTCTCGGCGGGCTGATGCAGTGAGGTCATGTCCTTGCCACGGATGTTCTCGCCGGTGCCGAGCCAGTCCGTAGGCACGGCGCGCCCGGTGTTCATCCATGCCGCATCGATCTGCAACGGCACGCCCGCGACGTGCAGCACGAACGGTACGCCGGCCCCAGCAAGTCGCGCCCAGATCGGGTCGAGATCGCTGTGACCGGGCGAGCGGCCGCCGCACGGACGATGCGGCACCCAGACTGCCGTGAGATCGAGCCGCAGAATATGTTCGAGCTCCACCAGCGAAGTCTGCGGATCGTCGAGCGGCAGCAGCGCGACTCCCATGAGTCGCGGATCCTTGCCACAGAACTCCGCCATCGCGCGGTTGTGAGCGCGAGCCGCCGCGTAACGCTCTTCGATCGGTCGATCGAGCGAGAATGCGAGCCCTTCAGAGAATGTCGCGAACACGAGCTGGCGCGCGAAGCCGAGCAGGTCGAGTGCCTGAGCGCGCTCGTCGCGATTGAATGCGCCCAGCGCCATGTAGCCTTTCGGTCCGCTGATGAGCGCGTCGCCGAGCGCGAGCAACTCGGCAACTTCACGCTCGCTGTGGCTGCGCGTGCGTGCAGCTTCTTCGACGAGATTTGCGAGTCGCCCGACGCGCGGCAAGCGCAGCGGCGGCAATCGATCGCGCATGTCCGGATCGGCGTGCTGCGCGAGAAAGTCCGGCAGCTCCATGATGTGGCTGTCGGCGTCGTAGAAAGTGCGGCCTTGAGCGTACGTCATGGCCCGACACTACGCCTGCACACGCGCCAATGCGACAACGCGTGCTTCGCTCCCGAAGTGCAGAACGATCAGAAGCTGTACTGCGTTCTCAGCCCGTAGATGTCGAGATCCTGGCCGATATTCACGCCGATCGGCGGCGTGCCGGGCGCAGGACCGAACGGCGTGAGATTGCCGGGCCCCGCCGGATTCAGCCGGTCGACGTCGACGTGCAGCCAGTTGAACATCAGCTTCACGTTCGGGTTGAGGTACCAGTTAACGCCAAGCGTCCAGATGTCCTGCACACCGCCACGAATGGCATCCGCGGTGGCGGCTGTGCCAGCGAGGCCGGCGTGGTAGTCCAGGTCGAGGTGCGAGTAGCGCAATGCCAATTCCCACGCGCCCATCCCTCCAGCGGAGGTGAAGGGGACGAACGGGCGCGGTGCCTGGAACGCACCACTCGCGGCGTCGTAGCGCCGCGTTTCGCCCGTCAGGATCCAGCTGCCCTGCACGTAAAACCCTGCAAACTCGGGATCCGGCAACAGCGACGTCGCCGCTGTGCGCTCGATGCCGTAGTGGAAGCTCTCGCCTTGCAGATACCAATTCTTCCAGTTCGCCGCCGCTTCGAGCCCGTAGACATACGCTGAGTCTGCGTCGATCGCACCCGTGTCGACCAGCCGCGTGCTGTCGACACGGATCTCAGGACGATCGCGGAACCGCAGCCCGCGACGCTGGGCGGCGGCCACGGTCGATCCTTGATCGGGAGGCTGGAATACCCACGTGCCCGACAAGCCCGCATGGATGTTGTAGTCGGCGGAAGTCGCGAGCAGTCCACCGAAGCGTCCCACAGCGGCGAGCTGCGAGTCGAACACCTCCGCATCGTTGACGGTGCGCGTCGTAAGCGTCAGCGAACTCATCCAGCGCGAGCCGCTGCCGCGCACGCCGAGACCGATGCGACCGTCCGCGCCGCCGATAGTGCGGGACAACTCAGCGGACGACGCGCGCTCGATGAACAGCGAGCTCTCGACGTTGATGCCGTCGTCCATGTTCGCCGGCGGTGAGAAAGCGCCGACCTGGATCGTGAACGGCGCGAAGCCGGTGTAGCCGAGCCAGAAGTCGTTGATGCGCGCCGGGCCTTCGGTGCCGGAACCGCCCAGCTCCGCGATCACGCGGTAGGTGAAGTCGCGAGCGAGCGTGCCCTCGAAGCCGAAGCGGGCGCGGCGGAAGTAGGCCCCGTCGGAGAAATCGCGTGCCGCGGCGCTCTCGCGGTTCGCGGTTGCGCCGACGGAGCCGCGACGAAAGTCTGTCGCACCGCCATCCGCGTCTTCGCCGTAGTGAGCAGCGTCGAGTTGGATCACGCTGCGCAATGCGATCGAGGATCGCCCGTCGGCGCTGGTAATCGTCGGTCGCGCGCTGGTCAGAGTGACGCGCGGCGCGTCCTGGGCGGCCAGCTTCGCTTGCTGGACGTCCTCTGCGATCTTCTCGATCGGTGTTGCTTCGGCCGAAGACGGCGTGGCGAGTTGCTGACGCAGGCGCTCGATCTCCTGCTGTTGCAGAGCGATCTGTTCCTGTTGCTTCGCCAGCGCTTCCTGCAGGACATTCAACTGCTGCTGGATTGCGTCGTTATCGCTCGCAGCGAACGCCGGGGAAGAAATAAGCGCAGCGACGAGCGCCGCATGAGAAATGCGGAAGGGCGAGTCGGTCACGGTGGGCTCCTCAACGCTGCGGGGTCGGCATGAAGCCGTATTTCCTGAAGGCTTCCTGCGCCGCGTCGCTCTGCAGGAATTCGACGAACCGGCCCGCTTGCGGATGCGCGTGGGCGGTGATTGCTACCGGATAGACGATCGGTGGATGCGAGTCCGCGGGGAAGACGTCGACGATCCGCACGCGCTTTTCGACGCGTGCATCCGTTTCATACACGATGCCGAGCGGTGTTTCGCCGCGCGCGATGAAGGCGAGCGCAGAGCGCACGTTATCGGCGCGCACCAGGCGATCCGCAACTTCGTTCCACACGCCCAGCGATGTCAGGGCCGAGCGCGCGTACTTGCCGACCGGCACGGAATCCGGATCGCCGGTGGCAAGTCGCCCGTTGCTGCCGAGCGCGGCGTTGAGCGAGAACCCCGGAGCGATCTTCAGCTCGATCTTGCTGTCGGCCGGCGCGACCAGCACCAGGCGATTGCTCAGCAGACTGCGGCGGGTGGATCCGTCGATCAGGTTGCGCGCCTGCACGTAGTCCATCCATTCCAGGTCCGCCGAGAAGAACACGTCGGCGCGCGCACCGGCTTCGAGCTGACGCGCCAGCGCCGAGCTGGCGGCGTACGAAAACTTCACATGATGTTGCGTCTGCTGTGTGTAAGCGGTGCCGATCTCGTCCAGTACGTTGGTGAGAGAGGCGGCAGCGAAGACCAGCAGCTCCTGATCCGGTGCATCGGCCGCACGCGCCGGCGCAGCGAGCGTGCCGAGAACGAGCAAACCGGCGGCGAGCAGGTTGCGAAGTACGCTTCGATGCATGCAGAGCTCCGCGACGTTCGTTATATCTTGTCCGACATAACGATACGGGGCGGCGCCGGGGGGCGCAAGCGTCCGCCGCCGATTGGCAGTACCATCCGGCGTCATGAACAAGCTGCAAACGCCGACGATCCGCTTGCGGATCGACCTGAGTCCGGACAGCGCGCTCGGTCCCGGCAAGATCGCGTTGCTCGAGCACATCGAGGCCACCGGCTCGCTGTCGCAGGCGGCGCGCGAGCTCGGGATGAGCTACCGCCGCGCCTGGCTGCTGCTCGATGACGTCAACAGGATGTTCAATGATCCGGCCACCACAACCAGCGTTGGCGGCAGCGGCGGCGGTGGCGCGCAACTGACGGATCTCGGTCGTGCCATCGTCAAGACGTATCGCGAGATCGAAGATGCGGCCAAGAAGGCTGCGAGCGCGCGCATCGCGTGGCTTGTCAGCTGTCGGCGCAAATCCGGGCGTCGCGGCGCGACCAGCCGACGACCCCTGAAGCCCTCGATGCGCAAATCGCATGCGTCACGCAAGTAGTTTCGTTCTGCTGGCAAGTGCGCTGTGCGCTTCGAGCGCGGTGCGGGCCGGCGACCCTCCAAGCTTCGAAGGGACCTGGACGAACGCCACTATCACTTCTTTGCAAAGGCCGGACCGCTACAAGTCGCTGGTCATTGCTGCCAGCGAGGTCGCTGCGCAAACAGCGTCACATCCGCAAGTCGTGCGCCAGCGCACCGACGACCAGCTCGATGACAGCAAACCCCTGAACGGTTCCGACCTGAAGGACGGCCGCGGCTACAACGCGTTCTGGATCGATCCCGGCACGACGTTCGCGCGCGTGAAGGGTGAGTACCGGACGTCCTGGATCGTCGATCCACCCGATGGGCAGATCCCGTTCCGCGCTGGCGTGCGCGAGCGACTGGACGCGGCGCGCGGCAACTTCGATGGTCCGGAAGCGCGGCCGCTCGGCGAGCGCTGCATCGTCAATAGCAACAGCGCTGGCCCGCCGATGCTCAGCTACCTGTACAACAACAACTACGAGTTCGTGCAGACCGCTGACGCTCTGGTCATTCGTGCGGAAATGAACAACTACGCGCGCGTCATTCGCATCGGCGGCCGGCATCCGCCGCCAGCGGTGCTGACATTGCACGGCGACTCGACCGGACGCTGGGTGGGTCAGACGCTGGAGGTGGAAACGAATCGCTTTCATCCCCTGCACGCCAGTGGCGTCGTTCCGCTCACCGGTACAGCCACGGTGATCGAGCGCTTCACGCGAGTTTCACCCAGCGAAATTCTCTATGGGTTCACGGTGGAGGATCCCGCTCTCTACGCACGTCCGTGGCGCGGCGAGACGACCTTCAACGCGACGCGCGACCGCGTGTTCGAGTACGCCTGTCACGAAGGCAACTATGCACTGCCTGGAATCCTCGCCGGTGCGCGCGAGCAGGAGCGGCGTGAGGCCGCGACGACGTCTCACTGAACCGTCGATATCACCGTTCGCCGGCGCAGCCCGGCAGCTCGCCGGCCCGAACTTCCGCACCGCTGCGCATCCACACCACTATCGCGCGCCGTAGCACTCGCGGTACATTTTCGCAGCACTGAAAGGGGGGAGACCGTCGTGAAGAGAGCGATTCTTGCGCTGGCGCTGCTGAGCGCTGGCACTGCCGCTAACGCGGCGACCGACGTGAAGCGCGTCGGAGACTTCTCCCTGCTGGATCAGCAGGGCTACTTCCACCAGATGAGTTACTACGACGATCACAAGGCCGTGGCGTTGCTCGTTCAGAGCAGCGGCCGGCCGGTGAGCGACAAGGACCTCGCCGCATTCAAGGAAGCGCGCGCGAAGTACCAGGACAAGATCACGTTCTTCATGCTCGATCCGGTCGCCGATGAAACGCGCGCCTCGGTGCAGCAGGAGCTCGCCAGGCACGGCGTCGACATCCCCGTGCTGATGGATGAGGCGCAGCTAGTGTCCGAAGGGCTCGGCGTCAGCAAGATCGGCGAAGTCTTCCTCATCCAGCCCGGCACGACGGACGTGCTCTATCGCGGCCCGGTCAACAAGTACTTCGTGCGTGCTATCGACGATGTGCTCGCGGGACGCGAGGTGAAGAAGGCGAAGGTCAGCGCGCGCGGCGCGCCGGTTAAGTACGTCGCCGCAGCGCAGCGCACGCATCGCAAGAGCACGATCTCCTATTCCAAGGACGTCGCGCCGATCCTGGCCGAGAACTGCGCACGCTGTCATCGCGAAGGCGGCATCGCTCCGTTCGCAATGAACAGCCATGCGGTCATTCAGGGCTTCGCGCCGATGATCCGCGAAGTGGTGCTCACCAAGCGCATGCCGCCGGGGCAGATCGATCCGCACGTCGGCGACTTCAAAGAGACGTTCGCGCTGTCGTCACAGGAGCAGCAGACGCTGATCCACTGGATCGAAGCTGGCGCGCAGAAAGACGACGCCGTGGATCCGCTCACGCAGCTGCAGTGGCCTGCAACCAAGTGGGCCTATGGCGAGCCCGATCTCATCATCAAGATTCCCGCGCAGGAAGTGCCGGCCAGCGGCGTGCTCGACTATCGCTACATCAAGGTGCCGATCGAAGGCCTGGATCGCGATCGCTGGGTGCGTGCGAGCCAGTACATGGCGGGCGATCGCACGGTCCTGCACCACACGTTGAATCAACTCATTCCGCCGAATCCGCCGAAGGATTTCCGCGTCGACTTCGGAAGTGCCGATCCGGATGCGGCACGCATCACTGCTTACATTCCCGGCGCGCAGCCGCAACTCGAGCCGCCGAATACCGGTGGCTTGCTGAAGAAGGGTTCGACGCTCGCGCTACAGCTGCACTACACGACGAATGGCAAGGCGACTGTCGACGCGGGTGAGATCGGGTTGTGGTTCTACAAGGACAACGAAGTTCCGACCGAGCGCATGATTCCGGACTGTGCATGCATCTTCACGCAGGGCTGGGATCCGATTCCGCCCTTCGATCCCGATCACGAAATGCGGCAGACGATCACGATCAAGAAGGACGCACACCTCTACAGCATGCTGCCGCACATGCACTTCCGCGGTAAGCGCATGCGCTTCTACGCCGAGTATCCGGACGGGCGCAAAGAGGAGCTGCTCAACATTGCGAAGTACAACTACAACTGGCAGCTCGACTACGAGTTGAAGGAACCCAAGTTCATGCCGGCCGGCACGAAGGTCACGGCGGTCGCCGCGTTCGACAACTCGACGCAGAACAAGGCGAACCCGGATCCGTCGCGCAAAGTGCCGTGGGGCCAGCAGAGCTGGGACGAGATGTTCTTCGGCGCTGTGACTTACAAGTTCGTGGACCAGGGCAACACGCGCGTCGCCCAGGAGCAGAAGTAACGGAAAGGCTGGATCGAGCAAGGGCCGCCCGCGAAATCGGGCGGCCTTTTTTTATGCCATGCGCTACTAAAGGAAGTTGCAAATAAGAATAATTCGCATTACAGTTTTACCCCACACACTGACCAGGCCAAGAACAAAGGGAGAACCCCGGCCATGCTGCTGCTCACCGATCTGCCACGAAGCGCGCGCTCGCGCAGTCCGCTCGCCGCTGCGATCAGCGTCGTGCTCGGAGCAGCCAGCCCGTCGATCGTGTACGCGCAGGATGCAGCGGCCGGCGATTCGTCGGCTGTGCTCGCAGCGGCAGCGCCGGAAGGACAGTCGTCCGAACGCACGTCGCGGACTGCTCGCCGTCGCGGTCAGGCGCTCGAGGAAGTCACTGTCGAAGGTCAGAAATATCGCAGCGAGGTTTCCTCGCCGAAGTACACGGCCGAGCTCGTCGACCTGCCGCAGACGGTCGTGGTGATTCCGAAGACCGTGTTCCGCGAACAAGCCGCGATCACGCTCTCCGACGTCCTGCGCAACACGCCCGGCATCACGTTGCTGGCGGGTGAGGGCGGCGGCGCCTCCAACACTGCCGGCGACAGCTTCTTCATGCGCGGCTTCGATGCGACCAACAGCATTTTCATCGACGGCGTCCGCGACCAGGCTGCTTATAGCCGCGACGTCTTCAATCTCGATCAGGTCGAAGTGTCCAAAGGTCCGTCGGGCTCGTACACCGGGCGCGGCAATGCCTCCGGCTCGGTCAATCTCGTCACCAAGACGCCGAATGACCAGCCGCTGCGTCTCATGGGCCTCTCGTACGGCAGCAATGATCACGTCCGCAGCACAGTTGATTTCAATCAGCCGCTGTCGGAGACGTTCCTCGGCGGCACCGCAGTGCGCCTGAATGCGATGTGGCAGGACGGCGGCGTCGCCGGCCGCGACGAAGTCCAGCACGACGCGTGGGGCATCGCGCCCTCGCTTGCGATCGGGCTCGGCGCCGACACGCGCCTCGCACTGGCTGCGCAGATCCTGCGCCAGGAAAGCACGCCGGACTACGGTCTGCCTTCCGCAGCGCTGCCCGGTCTGAATCCCACGACGCCGCCAGTCGGGCACGTGGACCAGACCAACTTCTACGGCATCGCCGGCGTCGACTTCGACGATATCGACTCCGACAGCTACACGGCACGCGTGGAGCACGACTTCGCGCCCGGCGTGACGCTGCGCAATCTCTCGCGCTACAGCGACAACCATCGCATGGCCGTGGTCACCACGATCCAGAATCCGGCTGCCTTCGATCCGGTCACCGGCCTCGTCACGCGCGCGCGGCAGATCAACGAGCGCATCAATCGCAACTTCACGAACCAGACGAACCTGAACTTCGGGTTCCAGACCGGCGGCCTGGAGCATTCGATGAGCACCGGCGTCGAGTATGCGAACGAAACGCAGATCAGTCCGGGACGCACGGGCGCGGGCACCGCGCCGCCGGCGGACATTTATCACCCGAACCCGCACGACCCGGTCACGGGCTTCGCTCCCGCGCGCACCGGCGCGTTCACACGTGGCGAGACGGAGACGTTCGCGGCGTATGGCTTCGATACGATCGAGCTCAGCCGACAGTGGCAGTTGTCGCTGGGCGCACGCGTCGAGCGCTATGACACCGACTTCCTGAGCGTGGCGATTCCCGGTTCGGGCACGCCCGACATCCGGCTCAGCGTCTCCGACACGCTGACCAGCTGGAACGGCGGTCTCGTGTTCAAGCCCGCAGACAACGGCAGCATTTACGTTTCGGCAGCGACGACGCAGACGCCGCCGGGCGGCCTGAACTTCACGCTGTCGCCGACGACGTCGAACGCCAACAATCCTGCGCTCGAGCCGCAAGAATCGACGAACTACGAGCTTGGCACGAAGTGGGATCTGCTCGAAGGACGTCTGTCGACCACCGCGGCGGTATTCCACACCGTCAACACCAACGTCGTCACGAGCGAAACGATCGGCGGCACGGTCGTGGCGGTGAGCTTCGACAGCGAACAGCAGGTGCAAGGCATCGAGCTTTCGGTGAGCGGTCTGCTCACGCCGCAGTGGCAGGTGTTCGCGGGTTACGCATATCTCGACAGCGAGTTCAGCAAGTCCGTGACCCCGAATCAGCAGGACGCGACGCTGCAGTGGACGCCGCGGAATTCCGGCAACCTCTGGACGACTTATCAGCTGCCTCTCGGCTTCTCGATCGGCGGCGGAGCGCGCTTCATGGATACGGTCGCGCGCAGTTCGCTGACCGTTCCGAACGGCGCCGGCGGATTCGCACCCTCGTACTGGGTTTACAGCGCAACGGCTGCGTGGCAAGCGAACGAGAAGGTCACGTTGCGACTGAACGTCAACAACGTCACCGACGAGGTTTACGCGCTCAGCCTCAACAACAACGGCGGGCGCTACAACCCCGGAGCTGAGCGCTCGTTCCTGTTCAGCGCGGACTTCGCGTTCTAGTTCGCAACGAGGCGCGCTTGCTGCTGCAAATTCCCGGAGTGCTCGCGGCGCAGGAGCTGGCGCATTGCCAGCGCCTGCTCGAGCGCGCCGATTGGATCGACGGGCGCGTCACCGCGGGTCATCAGTCATCGCAAGTGAAGCACAATCGCCAGCTCGCCGAGCATTCCGAAATGGCGACCGAGCTCGGCAAGATCGTGCTCGGCGCGGTGTCGCGCAGTCCGCCGTTCATCTCCGCGGCGCTGCCGAACCGGATCTTTCCGCCACTCTTCAACTGCTATGAAGTCGGCGACGGCTTCGGCACGCACGTCGACAATGCCATTCGCATCGCCAGCGTGAGCGGCATGCGCGTGCGCACGGACGTGTCGGCGACACTGTTTCTGAGCGACCCGGACGACTACGACGGCGGCGAGCTCATCGTCGAAGACACATACGGCACGCACAGCGTGAAGCTGCCAGCCGGCGGCATCGTTCTGTATCCGGCCAGCAGCTTGCATCACGTGAAGCCGATCACGCGCGGGCGGCGCATCGCCTCGTTCTTCTGGATCCAGAGTATGATTCGCGACGACGCACAGCGTGCGTTGCTGTTCGACCTCGACAACGCCATTCGACGTCTTGGCGCGGATCATCCGTCGCATCCGTCGGTCGTGCAGCTGACCGGCGTCTATCACAACCTGCTGCGCAGCTGGGCTGAAGTCTGATGTCGCCACGCAAGGTCCTGTTCCAGCTGCACTGGATCGTGGGCATCACGGCCGGCATCGTGCTCGCAATCGTCGGCGCGACCGGTGCGCTGCTGTCGTTCGAGCAGCAGATTGTCGCTTCGCTCGTCCGTGAGGGCAGGGAAGTCGAAGCCGCCGGCAGGACGCCGCTGAGCGCCGCAGATCTGCTGAAGCGCGCATCGTCCGAGCAGCAGGACAAACGCATCGTCGGACTGAGCATCGCGCGCGAGCCTTCGCAGACCGTGCGTGTGACATTCGCGCCGCGAGAACAGCGCTACCTCGATCCTTATACCGGCGCGTTGCTTGCGCCGACCGCGAGCGCCGCCGAGACGTTCTTTCGCAACGTACGCAGTCTGCATCGCTGGCTGATGCTCGGCGAGCTGGGCGACCGCGACGTCGGCCGGCAAGTCGTCGGCGCATGCACGATGCTACTGATCTTCATGGCGCTGACGGGCCTGTATCTGCGCTGGCCGCGCGGTCCCGCTGCACGTCGCTGGAAGACCTGGCTGATTCCGGACTTCCGGCTCAAGGGCCGTGCGTTCCTGTGGAATCTGCATTCGGTGATCGGCACGTGGGTGCTGCCGGTGTACCTCGTGATCGCCCTGACGGGACTGCAATGGTCGTACGAGTGGTATCGCGACGGTCTCTACAGTATCGCCGGCGTCGAGCGGCCGGCCGGACCTGAAGGCGCGCGCGAAGGACGCGGCCCGGGCGTCCCGGGTGCTCCGGGCGTAGTGGACGTCGACGCTTTCACGCGCGCATGGCAAGCGTTCACGCAGGAAACGGGTGGTCGATTCGCTTCGGTCAACGTCAATCTGGCCGCACGCCCCGGCAAGCCGATGGAATTCCGCTACCTCGAGGAGCGCCCGCGCCACGAGCGCGCCTTCAATTCGCTGGCGATCGACGGCGAGGGCAGGGTAGTGAAGTCAGAGCGCTACGCGGACAAACCGCTTGCGGCGCGACTGGTGTCCAGCATTTTTCCGCTGCACTCCGGCAGCTATTTCGGCCTCGCCGGCGTGATCGTGTTCCTGATTGCGAGCCTCGCCATGCCCGTGTTCACGGTGACTGGCTGGATCATGTATCTGCAGCGCCGCGCACCACGAACGCGTCGTGCGGCGCTCGCTGCCGCAACCGAAGAAGGCTAGACCCTCAGGCGTTCGCCGCGATCTGATCGCGAATGCGGCGCCAGCCTTCGCTGCGCACGAGATGATACGGCGCCGGGAAGTGCGGTTTCGCACCGAGCATGTCCGCTGCACGCCAGCCCCAGCGGGGATCGTCGAGGAACGCCCGCGCCAACGCGATCATGTCTGCCGACCCCGCCGCGAGAATCTGCTCCGCTTGCCGTGGATCGGTGATGAGCCCGACGGCTCGCGTCGGTACGCCCGTTGCTTGCCGCACTTCGTGAGCGAGAGGAACCTGGTAACCCGGCGCGGCTGGAACCATGACTTTCGCGCGAGCGCCGCCGCTCGACACGCAGACGTACGCGATCTCCAGCTCCTTTGCAGCCTGCACATACGCGATCGATTGCTGGACGTCCCAGCCGCCGTCGACCCAGTCGGTCCCTGAAATGCGCAAGCCCACCGCAACCTCGCGCGGGACAGCCGCGCGCACCGCGCGAATCACCGCAAGCGGCATGCGAAGTCGATTCTCCAGTGAGCCGCCATATTCGTCCGTTCGTGAATTGACGAGCGGCGACAGGAACTCGTGCAGCAGGTACCCGTGCGCGCTGTGGATCTCGATCACCTCGAAACCTATGCGCACAGCCCTCAGCGCGGAGCGCACGAACGACTCCACCGTGGCGTCGATCTCGCCGCTGCTCAATGCATGCGGGACATGCCAGCCCTCGCCGAACGGCGTCGCACTCGACGACACCGTTGACCATGGATCTTCAGCCGGTCCCAGCGGCGCGCTCCCTTCCCAGGGACGATGCGTCGAAGCTTTCCGCCCTGCGTGCGCCAGCTGAATTCCGAACCGGGTCGGGCCACCGAGCCGCCGCGCCGCGTGCAGTGTCCGTTCCAGTGCAGCTTCATTCTCGTCACTGTACAAACCGAGGCAGGCATGCGTAATGCGACCGCGCCGCTCAACCGCAGTCGCCTCGACAACGACGAGCCCGGCGCCGGAATAAGCAAGTTGCGAGAGGTGCTGCAGATGCCAGTCGGTCGCAGAGCCGTCGCTTGCGCTGTACTGACACATCGGGGCAACCACGAGGCGGTTCGGCAAGTTCACTGAGCCGATCGCGATCGGCTCGAACAAACGGCTGGACATGCAGACTCCTGCGGGCGGGGGTCGAGACGATTGTAATGAGGAACGAGTATGATCGCTCGGCGCTATGAGCCGCTCCCCGCCACTGCTTCGTGCGCTTCTCGCGATCCTCGCGTTGCATCGTATTGCGCTGGGCATCGCCGCCGCGCTGATCATCGTCTATGCACTCGCGGGGTTCTTCTGGGTACCGCACTTATTGCGCACCAACGCTCAGAAGTACTTCAGCGACGAGCTGGGCAGGGGCCTTGCACTCGGTGACGTGACGTTCAACCCGTTCACGTTCCGCCTGGGCCTCCGCAACGTGACGCTGTCCGAGAAGTCGGGCGAGCCGATCGCGAGCTTCGGGAGCCTGATCGTCAATGCCGAGCTCGCTTCCATCTGGCAGCGCGCAGTCGTGCTCAAGGAAGTGCTGCTCGATGCACCGGACGTCAATCTCGTCCTCGAGCGTGACGGCTCGATCAATCTCTCTCACCTGGCGCCGCCGAAAGCTGCAGAGCCGGTGGCCGCCGCGAACGAGCCCGCAGCGCCGTTGCCGCGAATCCGCATCGGCAGGCTGGCCGTGAACGGCGGTCGCGTCGACTTCCTGGACCGCACGCGGCCCGAACCTTTCACTGCGACGATCGCGCCGATTCGCTTCGCTCTCACGGATTTCCGGACTGATCTCAATCACGAGAACGCGTACGACTTCGCAGCCCAGTCTTCTGCAGGCGAGACGCTGCACTGGTCGGGGCGCTTCACCGCGCAGCCGCTCGGCTCCGATGGACAGTTCAGCATCGGTCAGTTGCGGGCGCAGACGATCGACGATTACCTGCAGGGTCAATTGCCGGTGCGGCTGACTGACGGCAAGTTGTCATTCGCAGGGAGCTACAAGCTGGCGCTGCATCCAACGCTGTCGCTCGACGTCGGCTTGCCGGAAATTGCTCTCGATAGTTTCGCGCTGGCCGAGCGCGCAGCAACCGACTCGCCGCCGTTAGCCGTGATGCCGAAGGTTCGCGTCCTGGGCACTCAATTCGCGCTCGCGAATCGTTCGCTGCGCATCGACAAGGTCGAAGTCGAAGCCCCGCACGTGCGCGCAGCTCGCGAGGCTGACGGGTCGTTGAGCCTGCAGCGACTCACCACGAGCACCGCGCAGCAGCCTGCAACTGCACAGCCCGAACCCGCAGCGAATGAACTCGCACCTGCTTCCACGCCGTGGAAGTGGGCCGTCGGTGAGCTTCGAGTCGCGAATGCCACGGCCGATTTCGAAGACCACGCCGTGTCGCCGACCGTTCAACTCAAGCTCACGCCGATAGCAGTCACGGTCGCAGGACTGAGCAGCGAGCAGGGCGCCAAGATGAACGTGAGCGCCGACCTCGGACTGAACGGCGCATCCGTATTCAAGACCAGCGGTGAAATGCAGCTTGCTCCGCTCACGGCCGCGCTCGCGCTGGATCTGAACGCCTTCGACCTGTCCATCCTGCAGCCGTATGTCGCTCAGGCAACGAATCTGACGCTGCGATCGGGCCGCCTGAGCGTGAAGGGCGATGTGTCCGCAGCGATGGAGGAGGGCGCGTCACCCAAGGTGCAGTTCCGCGGCGATGTGCAGGTCGCCGATCTGCATACGATCGCTGGACCCGCGAACGACGATCTCATCAAATGGCGCAATCTCGCCGTGGCCGGCATCGACGTGTCGCGCAACCCGGACCGCCTCACGATCGATCGTGTCGTGGCGCGTCAGCCCTACGCGCGCGTGATCATCGCTCAGGACCGCACGCTCAACGTCACTGCCGCACTCAAACGCGAGGCCGGCGAGGCGAGTGAATCTGCCGAGCAACCGCCGGCGACCACGCCCGCGCCAGCCACGTCGCCGCCCATGCCCGTGCGCATCAAGTCGGTCGCGATCACCGGCGGGTCGGCTTTGTTCGCGGACAATTCGATCACGCCGTCGTTCGCCACGGGCATCGTGGACCTGGAAGGGACGGTCACCGGGCTTTCCTCGCAGGCCGATTCGCGCGCGAAGGTGCAGCTCACCGGCAAGGTCGATCGCTACGCGCCGGTGGACATCACCGGCGAGGTCAACCTGCTCGCGGCAGCCAAGTACTCGGACGTAGCGCTGAACTTCCGCAACATGGAGCTGACGACCTTCAATCCATACTCCGGCAAGTTTGCGGGCTACAACATCAGCAAGGGCAAGCTGTCGACGCAGCTGCGCTACAAGGTTCAGAACCGGATGCTCGACGCTCAGCATCACATCGTCGTCGACAACCTGGAGTTCGGCGACAAGACGGATTCGAAGGACGCGGCGCCGATTCCGATCAAGCTCGCTGTCGCGCTGCTCAAGGACCGGCAGGGCGTGATCGATCTGCAGCTGCCGGTCGGCGGCAGTCTCGACGATCCGAAGTTCCGCCTCGGACCGATCATCTGGAAGGCGCTGCTCGGACTGCTGACAAAGATCGTGACAGCGCCGTTCGCCGCACTCGGCTCGCTGTTTGGCGGCGGCGAGGAGCTGGCATACGTCGACTTTCCGGCAGGCTCCGCCGATCTGCCGCTGAACAAGATCGAGCAACTCGGCAAGCTTTCTCAGGCACTGGTGGAAAGACCGCAACTGCGGCTGGATGTACCTGTGACCCTGATCGCCGAGCAGGACAGCAAAGCCATCGCCGCCGCGTCCCTGTACGCGCGCGTGCCGAAGCTCCCGGACGCGTCAGACGATGCGGCGCTGAAGAAGCGGCTCACTCAGCTCGAAGCGCTCTACAAGGAGAAGGCGAAGATTGCTCCCGACTACCCGGCGCAGACGAAGACCGAGAGCGGCATCGATGTGAACGCGCGCACCGAATGGATCGAAGCGCACCTTCTCGAGAACATGCAACCCGACGCATCCGCGCTCGACACGCTCTCGCGCCAACGCGCGCAGGCAGTCCAGGCTGCAATTCTCGCCAACACCGACGTCCCGCCCGAGCGCGTGTTCATCACGACCGATCGCAGCGCCGCGCTGACGAATGACGGTGCGGTGCGGATGGAGATGAAGCTGGAATAGGTCTGCTCTGGCAACTAAATAGCTAGTTGACAGGACCACCCACGGTGACTACTCTCTACTAGAACTCTAGTAGGAGAGCCGCGTGGACGTCTATCTGACCGATCGCGAAGCCGAAGTCATGGACGTGCTGTGGAAGGCAGGCCCGTCGCTCGTGTCGGAGGTTCGCGAGCAGCTTCCCGAGGAATTCGCGTACACGACCGTCCTGACGGTGCTGCGCACACTCGAGGCGAAGGGCTACGTCGATCACTGCGCGGAAGGGCGCGGCCACCGCTACTTCGCGAAGGTCGAGCAGCGCATCGCACGACGCAGCGCACTCCAACACCTCACGCAAAAGCTCTTCGACGGATCGCGTGAGCTGCTGCTGACGCATCTGGTGTCCGAGAAGCGGCTCACCGCGGACGAGATCAAGAGGCTGCGCCAGCTCCTGGATGAGTCCACCAAAGGGAAGGCCAAATGATCCTCCAGTGGCTCGTCTACTTCGTCTCGACGTGCGGACTCATCGGCGCCGCGGCTCTTCTGGCAGAACGAGCGCTGCGCGGGCACGTCGCCGCTCGCTTCATCTGGCTGACTGCGCTGCTTGCGTCAGTCGTCTTACCATTCGCGGTGAGCATCTGGGCTCAGCAGGCCGCGGCAGGGCCTTCGTCGAACACGACCATCGCCGCAACCGAACGAGCTGTGCTGCTCCAGTCGACGCAAGCAACTGCGGCGCGGTCCACGGGAAACGACAACACGACTGTGGCGCGAGTGATCATCGTGGCATGGATGAGTGCGACCGCCTGCCTGTGGTCGTTCGCCATGCTGAATCTTGCCCGCTTCGCGTACCGCAGGCGCGACTGGGCTTCCGGCCGGGTCGCTGAAACCGACGCGTACTTCGCTCGCGACATCGGGCCTGCCGTGATCGGCCTGCTGAGGCCCATCCTCGTTCTTCCCCAGTGGTTTCATGACCTGCCGCGCGCGCACCAGGCGGCTGTGATCCAGCATGAGCGCGCCCACATTTCGGCACGCGATCCGCAGCTGCTGCTGCTCGCATTTCTCGTCACCAGCGCGATGCCCTGGAATCCGCTGCTGTGGTGGCAATTTGCGCGCTTGCGTCGTGCGATCGAGCTCGACTGCGACCAACGGGTACTGCGTGACTTCGGTGAGCGCGAGTATGGCGAAGCCTTGATTGCAGTGGCCGAGCGCAGATCGGAACCGTTGCGCTTGGCGCTATCCCTGTTGCGACCCCGGTCGCTCCTCGAAAGGAGAATTGCAGCGATGAATCAGCGAAAGCGAAAGACCTCGATCCTCAAGGCCGGCGGACTCGTCGCAGGTTCGATGTGCCTGGCGACGGCGGCCGCGCAAGTCGGACAGCCGGAAGGCGCTTCCATCCTGGAGCAGGCACGGCTGACGCACGTCGACGCGAAAGGTCTCGACCGCTACGTCGGTGCCTATCGGTTCTCGGAGATCACCGTGATGCGAATTGGCCGGCAGGACGATCATTTGCGCGTGACCTTCACGGGCCAGGCGCCCGAGGAGATCTATGCTCAAGGAACGGATATGTTCTTCTACGCGAGTCCAGCCGTGGACGCCCGGATCGAGTTCGTCGCCTCGGAGGAGGGCACGGTTGCGGAGGCAGTCCTGCGACAGAACGGAGCTGTCACGCGTATGCCGCGGATTGCGTCGGAAGTTGCGACGCAAATCGAGAGCACAGTTGAGCAGCGCGTCGCTGCCCAGATTGCCGATCCGCATAGTCAGCAAGCATTGCGCGTCTTCGTCGAAGGCATCATCGCAGGCCGGATCGATCGCGATCGTGTGAACGCCCAGATCGCGGGCGCGCTGACCAAAGACCTGCCGAAGTTGCAGGTACGGCTCACGTCGCTCGGCAGACCTCTCAGCTACGAGTTCAAGTCGGTCGGCGAGAACGGCATCGATCGGTACGAGGTCCGGCACGAGCGCGGCATATCGGAATGGGGGATCCTGGTCGACTCGAACGACGTCATCACGAGCGCGACGATTCCGCTGTAGCTGTCGTTTACTGCGGGGGCGGCGTCGCGTTGCGCGGACCCGCCGGCGCGTGCTGCGGCAACGCCGGCGGCGCACCGACCATGCCGTCAGGCAGTGCTTTCGCACGCATCCGCTGATACGCCGGCCGGGCTTCGATCTTCGTCTTCCATGCGGCTACGTTCGGAAACTCCCGCGCATCGACCACGTTGAGCGAGGTCGCGAAGTCGAGCGGGAACTTCATCATGATGTCGGCGGCCGAGAACCCGGCGCCACCGAACCACGGGTGCCTGCCGAGATAGTCTTCCGCGAACTGCACGACCTGCTCGGAGTCGACCAGCGGCGAGCGCTGCTTCGGCGGTTGCACGCGCCACACCCGATAGTCGGCGATCAGTCGCGAGGCCAACGAGCCTTCCGCGTAATGCATCCAGATGAGGTGATAGGGATAGTCAGGACTGTCGAGCGCCGGCTGCAGCTTGCCCGGCGCATGGCGGTTGAGAATGGTTTCGATGATCGCGCCCGACTCGACGATCACCTGGTCGCCATACCGGACCGTCGGCGCGACCGGCATGCCCGGATTGATCGCCTTGATGGCCGCCATCGAGCCCATGAGATCGCCGCGCTTGAACTCGAGCTTATAGGGCAGGCCGAGCTCCTCCATCAGCCAGATGACGCGCTCGGACCTGCGTCCCTCGAGGTGATAGATGGTGATGTCCGGAAGCGGCGTGGCCGCGGGCGCGGCGGTGCTGGCAGTTTGCTGGGTGGCACAGGCAGTCAAGGAAAGGAGCGCGGTCCCTGCCAGCAGAGCGGCTTTCATTGTTCTCACCCCCATCGTGGTTCGCCGAGTCTACCGCGGCCAGCACTACTATCCAGGTAGTTGACAGGAGGCAGACCTTCCTCCAACCTACTATCCAGATAGTAGTTACGGGAGCAGAGGATGGCGCGACTCGTCTGGATCTGCATGGCGGGCGTCCTGCTCGGCTCGACGGCATCCCGGGCGGCTGCTGTAGACGAGAAGGAGCTGCATGCGCAACTGGTCGAGCGCATCGACGTGCGCAAATGGGGCACGGCCATCGTCGTCGGGATCAGCTCGCCGAGCGGGCGGCAGATCATCTCCTACGGCACGCTCGCACTGAATGACAGCCGCAAGGTCGATGGCGCTACTGTCTTCGAAATCGCGTCGCTGACGAAGGTGCTCACGGCATTGGTGCTCGCCGACATGGCGAAGCAGGGGCAGGTGAAACCGCAGTCGCCGGTGACCACCTGCCTGCCGGACGGCGTGAAGATTCCGCAGCACGGCGGCAGGCAGATTACGTTCGTCGATCTCGCGACCCACAGCTCGGGTCTGCCTTTGCGCCCGGCCAACCTCGCATCGCAGACCGCTCCGAACAAGTACGCCGGCTACACGGTGGAGCAGCTGTATCAGGGCCTCGCAGCTTTCCAGCTCACGCGCGATCCGGGAACGGCGTTCGAATACTCCAACTGGGCCTTCGGCCTGTTGGGGAATGCGCTCGCTCACTGCGCTGGAACGAATTACGAGTCGCTGCTCGCGGCGCGCGTCACCGGGCCGCTCGGGATGCGCGACACTGGCTATGGCCCAGCCGGCGACGCTCGATCGCGTCTCGCCGCGCCGTACGACGCGAAGCTGCAGCCCATGGCGAATGAAGGACTCGGCGCATTGATCGGCGCAGGTGGGTTGTATTCGACGGTGAACGATCTGCTGAGATTCGTGGATGTTTTCGTCGGTCGCGGGCCGCAAGCGTTGACGAGCGCCGGCGCCACGATGCTCGAGCCACGGCGACCCGGCGATGGACCGGACACGCAAATGGGACTCGGCTGGCGAGTCACGACGAGCAAAGGCGTTCGCACGATGTGGAGCAGCGGGCGCGCGGATGGCTACCGCGCTTTCATGGGCTTCGATCCTGTTGCGCGCGTAGCGGTCGTCGCGCTGACCAATGCGGCGACTAACGTCGGCGTCGATGACATCGGCTGGCACATCCTCGACCCGCGCCTGCCTCTGATCCAGTTTCATCCGCGGGTTCCGCTCTCCGCCGAAGTACTCGAGCGCTACGTCGGCCGCTACCTTTTCGACGACGGCGTCTACATGACAGTCGTGCGCGAAGAGGATCACCTGGTCGCGCAAATGACCGGACAAGGACCGGTGCCGATGTTTGCCAGCGGTCCGCGCGAGTTCTATCCGGAAGATATCGAGGCGCAGTTCGTGTTCACCGAGTCGGGCACAGCGCCGGCGCAGTCGCTCGTCCTGAACCAGGACAACAAGACCTACAAGGCAGTTCGGGTGGTCCAGGAGGCACCGAAGAAATGAGCGTGACACTCAGCAATCGCGAGGCGGAGATCATGGCGGTCCTGTGGGAGCAGGGCCCGTCGACGGTCACCGAAGTGAAGCAGAAGCTCAGCGATGAGCTCGCGTACACGACGGTGCTCACCATGCTGCGCAACCTGGAAGCCAAGGGCTACGTGGGTCACGAAGCCGAGGGGCGGGCGCACCGCTACGCTCCGCGCATCAAGCAGCAGGCAGCGCGCAAGAGTGCGATCCGCCATCTCGCCGGCAAGTTGTTCGAAGGCTCCGCGGACCTGTTGCTGACGCAGCTCGTTTCGGATCGCAAGCTGAGCGAGGACCAGGTGCGGCGCATCCGCGAGATCCTCGAAGAGAAGCCGTCGCGGGAGAAACCATGATCGCCGCGTGGCTGGCTTATGCACTCGTCGTCGCTGCGCTCGTCAGCATCGCGGCGTTGATTGCCGAGCGGATCGCGCGTCTGCGGCGCTTGCCGGGTCGTTGGGTGTGGATCTGCGCACTGCTGCTTTCGATCGGGTTGCCGTTGCTTCTTGGCTTGCAAAGCCATCGCACGAACGAACAGCCGGCGGCAAGGCTCGTGATGCTCGTCACACCTGGTGCCCCTGCGGTGTACGCGCAGTCGCCGATCGCCTGGGTCGGAGGCAACGCGGCAACTCCATCGCGACGTGTCACTGTGGATTCATGGCTGGTCGCTGCGTGGGCGGCTATGAGTGCGTTAGTGCTCGCGACATTGACGACTGGATGGTTGCAACTCCGGCGACGCTTGCGCTGCGGTATCGATGAAGTCGTGAACGGTGTGGAAGCGACGGTCACTCGCGACGTCGGACCGGCAGTAGTCGGAATCGTGCGCCCGCGGATCGTCATACCACAGTGGCTGCTACACGAAGATGCGGCGACGCAAGCGATCGTGATCTCGCATGAGCAGGAACACTTGCGAGCCCAGGACATCCGCGTGCTCGGGGGCGCATTGCTGCTCGCGATACTGCTGCCGTGGAATTTGCCGCTCTGGTGGCAGCTGCGAAGGCTCCGCTTTGCAATGGAGGTCGATTGCGACGCGCGGGTGCTGAGAGGAGGGCAGTCGCCTTCGCCCTATTCAGCCGTGCTTCTGCGCGTCGCGACCCGGCTGGTGCCGATGCACGCGGCCGCTGCCGGGCTGTCCGAATCCGGATCGTCGCTCGAAAAGCGCATCAGGATCATGCATACGCCGCTGCGCAGACGCTGGCGCCTGCTCGCTGCGTTCTTTGCGTCGTGCAGCGTCGCGTCGATCGTCGCCGCGGCAAATGTGGCGTCGCCTCCGCTCATGACACCGCCGTCGGACGAGCTGCCACTGCTGCCCACTCCGGTCGCGGTGTGGAAGAACGACGAAGCTGCGCTCGCGCGCGCAGTCGCATATTTCTTCCCTCAACTGCTGCAAGGCGCGCAAGCCGGCGCACCTTACGTGTGGGCCATAGTCAACGAACGTGGCCAGGTCTCGCAGATCGACATGGAAGTTCGTCCCACGTGGGACAGAGAGGATGAGTTTGCCCGCAGCTGGGCAGCGTACCTGCGCAACCATGCCGTCGACCCGGCGCAGGTGCGCCAGCAGCTCGTGCTGCAGGTCCCGGTCGGTTCGAAGTCGGTCGGCGTGGCCTGGGTGATGGTGCCGGGCTCCGCCGCTCGCGATGTGACCGCGCCGGGATTCGAGATCGCTCCGCGACAGGCACAGGCGATGGAGTCGCGCATGCTCACGACGATCGACGCGCAGCGCCGCGTGATCGAGCACTTCGATCCGGCAGCGCTGAGCGAAGGCGTGCCGCCGGGACAGGAGCTGTGGTTCCTGATCGATCCCGACGGGAACGTCGAGCGCGCCGGCCGCCGTGCAGTGATCGCCGATCCGGTAGCGGCACGTCGGGCGATGCACGAGGTGTTTCCGGAAGTCAGCGTCGGCTATGTGACTCGTGGAACTGTCGTGAAGGACGAGACAGGCAAGAGGGTGCCGGTAAGCTGGCAATGGCGTGAGCAATGACCAGGGCGCTCATTCTTTGCGCGCTGGCGATGTGGAGTCCGGGCGCGGGCAGCGCGCTTGCGTCGGAGCCCGCCCTGGAAGAGGTCCTGGTCGTCGGAGAGCATCCGGGTCCGGGGCTGTGGAAGGTGTCGAAACAATCTCACCTTCTCTACATCCTCGGCACGCACACGCCGTTGCCGAAAGACCTCGTGTGGCGCTCGCGGGAAGTGGAAGCGGCGATCGCCCGATCGAATGAAGTCCTGGGCGCTTACAGCGTTGCCCTGCGTGTCGACCAGGAAGCGGCGTTCCAATCCAGACGCGGCAAGCTGAAAGATATCCTGCCCGCACGCACGTACGCGCAATGGCGCGAGCTGCGCATCAAGTACATCGATGAGGATGAGCAAACCGATCGTTTGCTGCCCGCCGCTGGCGCGATGCTTCTGCAAGCCCGAGCGTATGAACGGTCCGGTCTCGCGTACAGCGACGCCGTCTGGCGCGAGATTTACCAGCTCGCGCGCAAGCATGGCGTGCCGGTCTGGCCGCAGGACTACGACACGAGGCTCGTTGCCGGCGAATGGCGCCGGACCGGCAAAGCGCGACAGAACGGCATCAGGTACCTCTCGGAGACGATGAATCGCCTGAGCTCGGACATCCGGCAAGCGCGCGCCAGCGCCAATTCATGGGCCACGGGAGACATACCCGCGTTGCGCGAGCTGGCGGAGACCGATGCCTCGTACGCGAGGCTGCTGGCTTACAGCTGGCCGTTCCTGACCGAGAAAGAAGTGCAACGGCTGCATACGGAAGCCGAAAACAAGTTGCTCACCGCCATGGAGCGCGCCATGAATCGAAATGAGGTAACGTTCGCGGCGCTTCCGATTCACTTGCTGCTGCGAAAGGATGGGGTCATTGCGCGTCTGCGAGCCGCCGGTTATTCGATCGAGGAGCCTGACTGAGGTTCTGATTTGCCTGTGCCTCGCGCTCGCGGCGTCTGGCTGCGGGATTCAGCACGCAGGGCAGATCGATACCACGCGCATCCCGACTCGCTCCGCGCACTACGAGCCCGAGCACGCTTACGACGCGCCAACAGACGTGCGCAAATGGGCCGCGCAAGCTCCAGGGTTGCACGCCGCCTTCGGCGACACCGGCAGGAGCTACCTCCGCAGCGAAGTTCCTGCAGCGACCGAGTCCCGGTCCTGGGAAGCGGCCGGCTGGCGCGGCGAGCGGCTGAACGTCCTAGTGCTCGTGTGGTCACCCGACTCACTCGAGCAGGTGCGTCTGACCATGACGGACCTCACGGACGAACGAGGTCACGTGTTGAGCCGCAAGCAGGTGCGGCCTCAGATCGTTCGCTACGTGCTCTCCGACTATCCCTACGGCGCGCAGGCGCAGCGTTGCGAATCGCGCGCCAAACCCGCGTGGTTGATGCCTGACAGACTCGAATCGTTCGAGCGCTTCGACCTGGCGGCGCGCACGGTCCGGCCGGTGTGGATCTCGATCGACATTCCGGAGACGACCGAGGCCGGCACCTACGCAGGCGACCTGCAACTGTCTTCGACAACTCAGAGCGTCACGCTGCGCGTGAGCGTGAAGGTCCAGCAGCCGATCCTGCCTCCGCCGCACGAGTGGAAATTCAGGCTCGATCTCTGGCAGAACCCCTGGGTCGTCGCTCGCTACTACGAGCTCGAACCGTGGTCCGACGAGCACAAGGCGCTGCTCGAACGTCACTTGAAACTGTATGCGGAGGCGGGCGGCAAATACGTTACGACCTACGCCATCGACTCGCCCTGGCAGGACGCCTCGTACTGGGTCGAAAACACGATGATCGAATGGATCAGGCAGCGCGACGGCAGCTGGCGCTTCGACTATCGCATCTTCGATGACTACGTCTCGCTCGCGCGGCGGCTGGGCATCGACCACTCGATCACCCTCTACACGTTGCTGCCATGGGGACATCGATTCCGCTATCTGGATGAGACGACCGGCAACTACGTGTATCAGACATGGCCGCCCACATCGCCGGAGTACCGCAGCGTGTGGCACACGTTCCTGGACGACCTGAAACGGCATCTCGAGCAGAAGGACTGGCTCGGCAGCACGTACCTCGGGATCAACGAGAATCCGCTCGAGGACACGCTGGCGGCGATTCGCGTCATCAAGGAGCACTCGCCCGACTGGCGCATCACGTACGCGGGTGACTGGCACGCTGAGCTGGACGGTCTCGTGGACGATTATTCCGCGGCCTTCACCGCTCAGCCGGACGACAAGGCGATCGAAGCGCGGGCGGCGCGGCGCTCCAGCTCCACGTACTACGTCGCCTGCTGGCCGCCAACGCCCAATACGTTCGTCTTTTCGCCGCCGGCTGAGGGTCGCTGGCTCGGTTGGTACGCCGTCGCCCGCGGCTACGACGGGTTCCTGCGTTGGGCGTACGACGCTTGGCCCGCAGATCCCATGCGCGACGCGCGGCACACGGCCTGGCCGGCAGGGGACGCATATCTCGTCTATCCAGGCGGCGAAAGCAGCGTGCGCTTCGAGAAGCTGCGCGAAGGCATCGTCGACTTCGAGAAGATCCGGTTGCTGCGCGCAAAGCTGAAGGGATCGGCAGATCCGCAGGTGCGCACGCAGATGGGTGAGCTGGATCGGCTGATGGAGTCAATCGCCGCCGCGCGCGAGGTCAACGAAGGTCGTGCGCTGGAAGAAGTGAGCCGGGGGAATCGCGCGATAGCAGCGTTGAGCGAGGCGGCAGCCTTCTAGAGCCAATCCCCAGGTGCATCTAGATTTGTCATAATATACATTATACGTACTTAGCAACGGCCTGGATCGGGCTGGGAAACGGCCCGGAGCCGCCACTCGACCGGACTCTCAATCCATATCGAAGCCAGCCGAGAGCTCTGCCTTCGTGTAGACGCGAAACGCGATCAGCGTCTCCGTGCCCAGGATGCCGCTGAGCTTGCGCATGCGATTGCTGATGACGTCGGCAAGCTCTTCGTTTTCGCGGACACGCACCAGCGCCACCAGGTCGTACTGGCCGGCCACCGAAAACACTTCGGCCACGCCCGGCAGCTCAGCGAGCTGCTCCGCGAGCTCGTTGATGAGGCTCGTTTCGGCCTTGATCATCACCACTGCATTCACACCAGTCATGGCCATGCTCCCGGTCTACAGACACCGCGCACGCAAAATGCGGTCGACGCCTGCTTGCCTTTCGAAGTTGCAGGAGTATATTCCGGCTCTAGGCGCTTGAGCGGACGTAAGAAAAGCTGCCAAGCGAAGTTAAAGTAAAGTCTCAAGTAAATTCTCATTTTTGCGCACCGTTCGCTCGCCACGGACTCGCTCCCGCGGTGATCGCGGTTCTACTGACCCAACGCGGGGGTAAGTTGCATGAGCAGCGCCTGGGAGCATTTTTTCGCCGCCACTTCGATGCTGGCGTCGAGCGGACCGATCAAGCATCGCCTGGCCGAAGCGTATCGTGCGCATCTGGCGAGCCTGGATGCCGAAGAAGTCCCGAAAGAGATTCGCGACGAGTTCTGCTCGCTCTCGAGTTGCATGTCGAGCGTCCGGCCGCTGCGCGGCGAGAACGCGGTCGATGCCACCGTTCGCAAGATGTCCGACAACGAAGCCGGTGGCGTCGCCATGCGCATCGTCAACATGCTCGGCACCATCGCGCGCAACCAGAGCGCACAGCGCCCGAAACTGCGCGCTGTCGGCGACGACTGATCAATCCGGTTTGCCAGTCAGTCTAATTTGAAATCGATCGTGTCCCAGCGCGTCGTATCTTCGTGACGCGCCTGGCGACGGATCGCGTCCGCGATATCCCGCTCGTTCCACTCCACGATGTCGTCGGCCAGTGCTTCCAGCTGCACCGGCATCTTCTGCTTCACGCCGAACGTCTCGAGCACGATCACGGGTTTGTCGAGCCCCTTGGCGCAGTTCAGCTGGAAGTCGATCCATTCGCGCTGCGTGGCGTATTGCCCTGAGGGAACTATCACCACTTCGGCGAGCGAGATCTGCCGGCGCAGCTCGTCTTTGAGCTTGTCCCGCTCGCCTGTGCCGCGCTGCTCCGGATCGCTGCAGTTGCGGTAGTAGAAGTTGTGCGAGCTTTCCAGGTACTCGAACACGCGGTGATAGTCGTCCGACGGCTCGAAAGCGTGGCTCACGAACACGCGCACCGGATTCTGCTGAGAAATGCTCACCTGACTCGCTCCTCCATTCGCCCGCGAATTGTACGCGAGAACCCTTCCGGCTCGCCGGGAAACCCCTAGTCCTGCAAATCCTCGCCGAACACTTCGCGCGCCCCGCACGTTCAGCGGTATGCGTGGTGCGATAGAATGCCGCGCTGCGATTTGCTGCTTGCGACTGCTCCAGTTCCACGATGCGTTTCGTTTTGTACAACATCCGGTACGCCACCGGTACGGGGCCGGCATTTCATCTGCCCGTGCCCGGCGCCGGCTATCTGCGCAGCAACGCCCGCGTTCTCGATCGCATCACGCAATACCTGAAATCGCTGGATCCGGACCTGGTCGGCCTGATCGAGATCGACACCGGCTCGATCCGCTCCGGCCTCGTCAACCAGGCGAAGCAGATCGCCGACTCGCTCGGCCACTACTCGACCTACCAGTGCAAGTACGGCGCGACCTCGATCAACCAGATGATGCCGATCGTGCGCAAGCAGGCGAATGCGTTCCTCGCCGCGCCGCGTGTCGAAGGCGAGCGCTTCCATTATTTCGAGACTGGCATCAAGCGCCTGATCATCGAGTTGGAGCTCGAGGACGTGGCAGTGTTCCTGGTGCACCTGTCGCTCAAGTTCCGTCACCGTCACGACCAGCTGCGCCACCTGCACGAGCTGGTCAAGCGCGCCAGCAAACCGGTCATCGTCGCCGGCGACTTCAATACCTTCTGGGGCGACCACGAGATCTACCTGTTCATGGAGGCCTCGGGCCTGAAGAGCGCCAACCGCCTCGGCCTGCCCTCCTACCCCAGCCGCAATCCGCGCAAAGAGCTCGATTTCGTGCTGTACTCCAACGGCATCGAGGTCACGCAGTTCGACGTGCCCGATGTGCGCTTCTCGGATCACCGGCCCCTGATCTGCGATTTCCAGGTACGTCGCGCGCCCACGTAAAACGCTCATGCAGGCACCCGCAGCGAATCGATCGACCCACTGGCGGCTCGTCACCGACGCGGACGGCGTCGCCTGGCTGGCATTGGACAAAGCCGGAGCGTCGACCAACAGCCTGTCGCGCGAAGTCATGGAAGAGCTCGCCGCGATCTTGAGCGACATCGCCCGCGCGTTGCCGAAGGCCCTCATCGTCACCTCCGCGAAGCGCGGCTTCATTGCCGGCGCGGACATCAAAGAGTTCGTCGGCATCCGCACACCCGACCAGGCCTACGAGCTGATTCGCCGCGGCCAGGAAGTGCTGGACCAACTCGCCGCCCTCGCGTGCCCGACGGTGGCCGCCATCAACGGTTTCGCACTGGGCGGCGGACTCGAAGTCGCCCTCGCCTGTCGCTATCGCGTCCTGGTCGACGACCCTGCAGCGACGCTCGGCTTTCCGGAGGTGCAGCTCGGCGTGCACCCGGGATTCGGCGGCACCGTTCGCGCCGTTCACCTGGCCGGACCGATCGCCGCGATGGATTTGATGCTGACGGGCCGAACGATCCGCCCAAAACAGGCGCTCGCGATGGGCCTGGTCGACCGGCTGGCGCCGGTCGCGCAACTGGATGCCACGGCGAAGCAAGTGGCGCTGGCGCCCCCGCCTCTTCGCCAGCCGAAACTCCTGCATCGCCTGCTGAACCTGATGCTCGTGCGTCCCGTGCTCGCAGGCCAGATGCGCTCGCAGGTCGCACGCCGCGCACGGCCTCAGCACTACCCTGCCCCGTACGCGATGATCACTCTCTGGCAGCGCTACGGCGGCAAGGGCAAGCGCGCCTACGAAGCCGAAGCTCGCTCGATGGCCGACCTCCTGTGCACGTCGACCTCGCGCAACCTGGTGCGCGTGTTCTTCCTCCAGGATCGGCTGAAATCCGCGGGCAAAGCAGGTGGGGAGCCCGCGAAGCACGTCCACGTCGTCGGCGCCGGTGTGATGGGCGGCGACATCGCAGCGTGGTGCGCGGCCCGCGGCCTTACCGTGACGTTGCAGGATCGCGGCGAGCAATACATCGCACCGGCCCTGGAGCGCGCCCGCAAGTTCTTCGAGAAGCGCTATCCCGACGCGGCGAAGCGCGAAGAAACGATGGCTCGGCTGACGGCCGACGTCGAAGGTCGTGGCGTCCCGAAAGCGGACGTCGTCATCGAAGCGATCTTCGAGGACCTGAACGCCAAGCGCGAGCTGTACGCACGCCTCGAGCCGCAGATGAAACCGCTCGCCGTGCTGGCGACCAACACCTCGAGCATCGTGCTGGAGCAACTGGCCGCAAAACTCGCGGCGCCGGAGCGGCTCATCGGGCTGCACTTCTTCAATCCGGTCGCGCGCATGCCGCTCATCGAAGTCATCCACGGCGAGCGCACTCAGCCTCACAAGGTGCAGGCCGGTCTCGCCTTCGCGCGGCAGATCGACAAGCTCGCGATCGCGTGTCGCAGCTCGCCGGGCTTCCTCGTCAACCGCGTGCTGATGCCGTACCTGAGCGAAGCAATCCGCGCCGCGTCGGAAGGCATCCCGCTGGCATTGATCGACGCGGCCGCCGAGGAGTTCGGCATGCCGATGGGACCGATCGAGCTGGCGGACGTCGTCGGCCTCGACGTCGTGATGAGCGTCGGCAAGGTGTTCTTCCAGGGCGGCGCCGAAGTGCCGCACGTGCTGTCGATCCGCTACGAGCAGAAGAAGCTCGGCAAGAAGAGCGGCGAAGGCTTCTACGTGTGGCACGGCGACAAGCCGCAGAAGCCGCCCTCCGCCGCGCCCGCGCCGCCGGATCTGCAGGACCGGTTGATGCTGCCGCTGATCAACGAAGCCGTGGCCGTGCTTCGCGAGCGCATCGTCGAGGACGCGGATCTGATCGATGCAGGAGTGATCTTCGGCGCAGGCTTTGCGCCGTTTCGCGGTGGGCCGATCCAGTGCGCTCGCTCGCTCGGGGTCGACACGATCCTCGCTCGCCTCGAAGAGCTGCGCACCGTGCATGGCGAGCGCTTCGCACCCGACGCGGGCTGGCAATTACTGCGGTAAATCGCGTACCAGTCGACCTGGGGCCTAAAAGGCCTGTGCTACCATCGCGCGCATGGAGAGCAAGCCGCTCGAACTTGGACTACTACGCTCGTTTTCCCCGCTCGATGGATTGAAGTCCGAAAACCTGCACGCGCTCGCGCGCAAGACGGTTTTGCGCGAGCTGTCGACCGGCCGGCTGTTGTTCAAGGAAGGCGACACCGACAAGCGCACCTACTACCTCGTCAGCGGCGTGCTCGAGCTGCTGCACGATAATCGCTCCGTGCTCGTCATCCGCGGCGGCTCCCCCGAAGCGCGCAATCCGCTGGGCCCGGGCATTCCGCGCCGCTACAGCGCACGCGTCGTCTCCGATCGCGTCGACTACGTCTCCATCGACAGCGACATGCTGGACATGATGCTCACCTGGGACCAGACCGGCTCCTACGAAGTGAACGAGCTGCGCGGCGTCGACCAGGAAGGCCCGAGCTCCGATGACTGGATGACGAACCTGCTGCAGACCAAAGCCTTCCACAAGATTCCGCCGGCGAACATCCAGGCGATCTTCATGCGCATGCAGCGCGTCGACTACAAGCCCGGCGACATCGTCATCAAGCAAGGCGACGAAGGCGACTACTTCTACGTCATCGTCAAAGGCCGCTGCGCCGTGACGCGCGAGACGCCGCTGAACAAGGAAGGCATCAAGCTCGCGGAGCTCGGCATCGGCGACACGTTCGGCGAGGAAGCGCTGATCTCGGACGCCAAGCGCAACGCCAGCGTCACGATGCTGAGCGAAGGCGCGCTGATGCGCCTGGCGAAGCAGGACTTCCGCACGCTGCTCAACGAGCCGATGCTCGAATGGGTCGACATGGACGAGGCGCGCACCATCGTCTCGCAGGGCGGCAAGTGGCTCGACGTGCGCCTGCCGAGCGAATTCGAGAACTATCGGCTCGAGGGCGCGCTCAACCTGCCGCTGTATTTCATCCGCCTCAAGCTGAAGACGCTCGAGCGCGACGTTCACTACGTCGTGTGCTGCGATACCGGACGGCGCAGCTCCGCCGGCTGTTACATCCTTTCGGAGCGCGGCTTTCGAGCCTCGGTGCTGAAAGGCGGCCTGATGGCCTACCAAGACAAGTAGTCAGGACAAATAACTAGTCTGCAACTTGCTGGCCGCGCCGCGCGTCCAATCGTCCGCATGAGATTCCTGCCGCTCATCTGGTCCGGGATCTGGCGCAAGCCCGGCCGCAGCATCCTGATCTTCCTGCAGGTCAGCGTCGCCTTCGCGCTGTTCGGCGTGCTGCAGGGGATGAAGAGCGGCGTCGACGAGTTGATCAGCAAGGCGCGCGCCGATCTGCTGCTCGTGCACGGCAGCCTCAGTCTCATCGACCCGCTGCCGCTCGGCCTGCTCGGGCAGATCCAGTCGGTTCCGGGCGTCAAAGCCGTCATCCCGGTGGAATTGTTCGGCGGGATCTACCAGAAGCCGACCCAGCAGATCGGCATCGTCGCGATCCGGCCCGACCCCGAGTGGCTGTCAGCCTTTACCTTCACGGTGGCTCCGAACCAGGCCGCTGCGTTCGCCGCCACTCGCACCGGCACGCTGATCCGCCAATCCGTCGCGGACAAGTACGGCTGGAAAGTCGGCGACCGCATTCCGCTGATCACCAACACAGCGCAGATGGACGGCTCGACGACCTGGTCGTTCGACATCGTCGGCACCTACACCGACACCGACGTCGCCGGCGGCAGCGACGTCATCCTGATCCAGTACGACTACTTCGACGAAGCGCGCGCACTCCACAAGGGCGCGGTCAGCCATTTCAACGTATCGATCTCCGATCCGCGGCAAGCGGCGAGCGTTGCCGACGCGATCGATCGGCGCTTCGCCAATTCCACCCATGCATCGAAAACGGAATCGCTGCGCGAGCTGGCGCAGATGCAGCTGCAATCGATCGGCGATCTCGATTTCCTGATTCGCGCCGTCGTGAGCGCCGTGCTGGTCGCGCTGTTCTTCGCGACGACCACGATGCTCATGCAATCGATTCGCGAGCGCACGCCCGAGCTTGCGGTTCTCAAGACGCTCGGCTTCGCCAGCAGCACGCTCTTCATGTTCATCGTCGCGGAGGCCGCCTTCGTTTGCGTCATCGCCGCGGGGTTCGGCCTGCTCCTGGCGCTGCTGGCGTTCCCGTTCGCCTCGAAGTTCGTGCCTGGACTGTCGATGCCCACGCCGGTCGTCGCGGTCGGGCTCGTCTGCGCCGTGCTGGTCGCGCTGATCAGTGCGTCGGCGCCCGCCATTCGCGCAGCGCGCCTGAACATCGTGGCCGCATTGGGCAGCAGGTAACGCGCATGAAATTCCTGCGTCAGCTGTTCGCCCTGCTGCTCGTCAATCTGTCGGGCATGACGCAGCGGATCGGCTCCGCGCTCACGATCGTCGTCGGCGTGACCTGCGCTGTCGGCGTATTGGTCTCGATGCTTGCCATGGGCGCCGGCGCCCGCCAACAGCAGACGGCCAACGTGCGGTCCGACCGGGTCGTTCTCACTACTCGCGGCACGGTGCAGGGCCAGGGCAACATCACGAAGCAGGAAGCGGCCGTGATTCTCGGCTTGCCCGGCGTGCGCAAGGATGCCAAGGGCGACCCGATCGTCGTGTTCCAGGCGATGGTTCCGATCGAGGGGCGGCTGCGCGCAAGCAGTAAGCGCATCTATTTTCCGCTCGTAGGCGTGACGGCTCGGGTGGACGAGCTGCAGTCGGACCTGCATTTCACCGCTGGGCGTCCCTTCCAATCCGGCCTGCACGAGCTCGCCGTGAGCAACGCCTGCCGCCGCCAGTTCGCCGGTTTCGAGCTCGGCGATCGCCGCCTCATTCGCGGCAGCGACTGGACTGTGGTCGGTCATTTCGACCAGGGATCGCAGCAGAACTGCGTCGTGAATGCCGATGCAGACACGGTCATGAGCGCACTCGGCCGCACCACATACTCATCGGCGACGTTGATGCTGCAGTCACCGGCGGACTACGCGATGCTGCGCACGGCCGTCACCAGCAATCCGGCGTTGCGACTCGACGTCCAGCACGAGAAGGACGCCATCGAAACGGCGTTCAAGCCGCTGAACTCGATCCTCAACTTCGTGAGCTTTTTCGTCGGCACGATCATGGCCATCGGCGCGACGCTCGGCGCCGTCAATTCGCTCTATGCGATCGTGGATTCGCGGCAGCGGGAGATCGCCACGTTGCGGGCCATCGGATTCAGCTCGGCTGCTGTCGTGATGGCGGTGCTGCTGGAATCGGTGTTGCTCGCACTGCCCGGAGCCGTGCTCGGCAGCGCTCTCGCATGGTTGCTGTTCAACGGACTCGCAGCGAGTCCCTTCGGCTACAGCTTCCAGCTGTCGGTCACGTTCTCGCTGGCAGTGCTCGGAATTGAATGGGCGCTGGCCATGGGATTGCTGGGTGGCCTGCTGCCAGCGCTGCGCGCTGCCCGAATGCCGGTCGTTGCCGCGCTCCGGGCGATCTGATCGCTACATCGTGTGCGTTGGCTTGTCGCCACCCAGCGCGCCGGCCAGGTAGCTCTCGATCTTGCGCTGCGTGTTGCCGCGATCCTGCTCGCTGAACTGTACGCCGATGCCGGCAGTGCGCTTGCCCTGCGCGCCTTTCGGCGTCATCCAGATCACGCGACCGGCGACCGGGAGCTTCTCGTCCTCGCCCATCAGGTTCAGCAGCATGAACACTTCGTCGCCCAGCCGGTAATTGCTGTTCGTGGGAATGAACAGGCCGCCGTTCTTCACGAACGGCATGTACGCCAGATACAAGGCGCTCTTGTCCTTGATCGTGAGCGTCAGCAAACCGGGCTTGCTGCTGGGCTGGCGCATGACCATTGCTACTTGACCGTCAGGCTCTCTGCTTAGCGGGCTCGGATCCAAAAACATCCAGCAGCGCGATCAACCACGATTCGACTGCCAGCTCGCGCTGGAGGGCGGTGCGGGCCAGTTGCGACTTCAGTGCCCGCGCGCGATCGACCATGCTGTAGACGCCGCTTATGTTCAACGGCCGGGACGGACTTGGCAAGTGCGCAGAGCGCCCGGGGAACGTGAACAGATCGGCATTTCCCGCAAGTGCCGCGCGCGCCACCGACGTGAGCCACAGGTCCAGCCACGTCAGCCGCTCGTTCAGACCGTCTTTTCCCCACTCGGTGGCGATCTGGGTCACATCCGCGTCGCCCGCCAGCAATGCGCCGATCTGCTTCTGCATTTGCTCGTTCAACGTGTCGAACAGGCCATCGGCATATGCCAGCGCGCGCAGCGGCGCACCACCAGCGAACTCCAGCAGCGCCGAGTCGACAGCACGCCCGCTCCTGTCGCGCAGCCAGGCAATCGCTTCGTCGCGCGACGGCCGCGGGATCGTCACCTTCTGGCACCGGCTGCGCACCGTCGGCAGCAGCATCGACGGCTGCGACGTGACCAGGATCAGCAGGCTGCGCGCCGACGGCTCTTCGAGAGTCTTGAGCACGCTGTTGGCGGCACTCGGTGTCATCAGATGGGCCGGATCGACGATTGCCACCTTGTAGCCCTGGCGGTAGCTCGTCTTGGTCAGGCGCTCAGTAGCTGCACGCACCTGGTCGATCGAAATCTGCTGCTTGTCCTCTTCCGGCATGACCCACAACAGATCCGGGTGCGACCCAGCCGCGAACAGCGCGCAGCTCGCACACTCGCCGCAACAGCGAAGCGTCGAGCCCGCAGACTTGTCGCAGAGAACCGCACATGCGAGCCACGCCGCGAAGGTCTGCTTGCCGAGGCCTTCTGCTCCGTGCAGCAGCAGCGCGTGCGACAGGCGATTCGCAGACCATGCCTTGCGCAGCTGGGCCGCGGCTTCTTCGTGCCATGGCAACAACTGCGGGATCTTTCGTTCGGTGGTTTCGGTCATGGTCGCATGAACAATCGAATCTCGACCTCGGCGCGGATTGCCTGCTGCACGCTTTCGCGATCGGCGGTTGCGTCGATGACAGCGAACCGTCCCGGCTGATTGCGTGCACGTTCGAGATAGCTGTTGCGCACGCGCTCGAAGAAATCCTGGCGCTCCTGCGCGAAGCGATCACCCGTGCCGCCGTCACGCGCCGCCGCCCGCGCCGCGCCAATAGCGATCGGTGCATCGAGCAATAGGGTGAGATCCGGGCGCAGCTCGGCCTGCACGTAGCGCTCGAGGTTGGCGATCTCTTCGCGGCGCACGCCGCGGCCGTCGCCCTGGTAGGCATACGTCGCATCCGTGAAGCGATCGCAGACGACCCACGCACCTCTTTCCAGCGCCGGCCGGATGAGATTTTCGATGTGCGTGGCGCGGGCCGCGAACATCAGCAGCAGCTCGCAGGTCATGGGCATCGGTTCGTCGGTCGGCGTCAGCAGCAGCTCGCGAATGCGCTCGGCGCGCGGCGTGCCGCCGGGCTCGCGCGTGACTATCACGTCCAGCCCGCGTTCCTGCAACGAGTCGCGCAGGGCCGCGATCTGCGTCGTCTTGCCAACGCCTTCGCTGCCTTCGATGGTGATGAACTTGCCGCGTGGAGTCATCTTCGACGCAATTCCCGCAAATACCGTTTCACCGCGAGGTTGTGCTCGGCGAGCGTCCTGGAGAAATAGTGACTGCCGTCGCCCGCCCCGGTCGCCACGAAGAATAGCGCGCCCGACACGTCCGGATGAACTGCTGCCTGCAACGATTCCAGGCCAGGCATTGCGATCGGCGTCGGCGGCAGGCCGGGCCGCGTGTACGTGTTGTAGGGCGTGTCGCGCGACAGGTCCGCGCGGCGGATGTTGCCGTCGTAGGTCAGGCCCATGCCGTAGATGACCGTCGGATCGGTCTGCAGGCGCATCCCGCGCCGCAGGCGTTCCACGAACACGCCGGCAATCTGCGCGCGCTCGCGCTCCAGCGCCGTCTCCTTCTCGACGATCGAGGCCAGGACCAGCGCTTCGTACGAGCTGGCCAGCGGCAGGTCGGGCGCTCGCGACTCCCACGCTTTGCGCAGCTCATCCTGCATGCGTCGATGGGCAATCGTCAGCAGCTCCAGGTCGCTCGTCCCTCGCGGGAAGCGGTACGTATCCGGGAAGAACTGCCCTTCCGGATGCAGCTGCGGCTCGCCGAGCGCGCGCATGACTTCGGCGTCGCTGCGCTCACGGTTCTCGTTGCGAACGGCCTCGTTGGCGACGAGCGCGTTGCGCACATCAGCGAACGTCGAGCCCTCGATGAAGGTAATGCTGTGAAGCACGACCTGCCCGGAGCTCAGCAGCATCAGCAGACCCTTTGGAGTCAGCCCGGGTTGCAGGTCGTACTCCCCGGCTTTCAACGTGACATCGCGACGCATGAGCCGCGACCACACGATCCAGACGTCCGGCTGATCCAGCAGACCGCGCTCGTGCAGAGCTGCCGCAACGCTGCGCATGTGGGCACCGCGCGGCACTTCGAATGTCGTCCGCTCCTGCAAACCAGCAATCGGCTGCTTCAGCCACTGGTTGCCCCACCACGCGAGCGCGCCCACGGCAATCCCGCCGAGCACGATGAGGAGTGCGAGGATTCGCAGCAGGCGGCGCATCAGAAATCCAGCGCCTTGCGCAACCGATCCGCGATCGGCGCGCTGTCCCAACGCAGCGAACCAAGCTCGCTGACCGAGCGAATCCCTCGCACGGCGTTGGTGAGGAACACTTCGCTTGCCGCCTCGACATCGTGCGGCCACAGCGGCTCTGTGCTGACAGGGATGCTCAGCTCCTTCGCCACGCGCAGCACTTCGGCGCGCATGATGCCGAGCACTCCGCAAAACCGCAGGTCCGGTGTCGACAGCACGCCGTCGCGCACCAGGAAGACGTTGTTTGCCGTACCGCTGACCACCTCGCCCTCGGTGTCGAGCATCAGCCCGTCGACGATCGCTTCGTCATGCCATTCCGCCTGCGCCAGCACCTGCTCCAGTCGATTGAGGTGCTTGATCCCCGCGAGCCGCGCATTGCGGCCCAGCCGCATTTCGCACCAGCGCAATGCGAGCCGTGCGGGCGGTGGTGGCGGTGCCGGATAGAGTGCGACGACGCGCATTGTTTTTGCGCGCGCCGATGGTCGATACCCGCGCGGACCGATGCCGCGCGACACCACGATCTTGATCACTGCGCGCTCCGCCGATCCGCTGAGACGTTCCACGTCTGATCGCAACGCTGCGGCGTCCGGCGCCGCGATACCGAGCCGCTCGCAGCCCAGCGCGAGCCGCTGCAAGTGCAGCTCGAGCAGCTTCACCCGACCATGCGTCAGCAACGCGGTCTCGAACACGCCGTCGCCGTACTGAAAGCCGCGATCCTCGATTGCGAGCGCATGCAACGGGTCTTGCGGACTGATGCCGTTGATGAGGACAGCCGCCGTCATGCCTCGACTCCCACCGCGCGTAAGACCCCGCGCGCCTTCGCCCGGGTCTCTTCCAGCTCACGCTCCGGGATCGAGTCGGCGACGATGCCGGCGCCGGCGCGCACCGTCAGCTCGTGTCCGGCCACCTGCAGGGTGCGGATGAGAATGTTCAGGTCCATCGTGCCGTCACGATTCAGGTAACCGAGCGATCCCGTGTACGCGCCGCGCGCAGCGCCCTCCAGCTCGGCGATGATTTCCATGCAGCGAACTTTCGGGCACCCGGTGATGGTGCCGCCCGGGAACACCGCCGCCAGCACATTGCCGGGCGTGACGTCCGCGCGCAAGCGGCCGCTCACGTTCGAGACGATGTGGTGCACGTGCGAGTACGACTCGATCGTCATGAACTCGTCCACGCGCACGCTCCCCGCCTCGCAGATGCGGCCGAGATCGTTGCGCTCGAGATCGATCAGCATGACGTGCTCTGCCCGCTCCTTCGGATGCGCGTGCAGCTCGCGCGCCAGCGCGAGGTCAGCCGCCGGATCAGCTCCACGCGGCCGCGTGCCGGCGATCGGGCGCGTCGTTACGACTCCGTCCCGCACGCTGACCAGGCGTTCGGGGGATGAGCTGATCACGGAAATACCCTCGAGCTGCGCCACGCCGCTGAACGGACCCGGATTCGTCTCGCGCAACCGGCGATAGACCTGGTGCGGCTGCACGCCGTCGAGCAGCGTCGCGCGCCAGCCGCGGGAAAGATTCGCCTGGTAGATGTCGCCCGCGCCGATGTATTCGAGAGCACGCTCGACGGCCTGCAGGTAGTGCCGCGGATCGTCCTCGTCGACGTGCGACTCCACCAGTGGCGCGCGCGACTCCGGCAGAGGGGCGACTCCGTGCAGATCGGCAGCGATGCGTGGAATCAGCTGGGCGGCTTGCTCTTCTGCAACGATCCAGCACCGTCCGCTGTCATGCTCGTGGACGACAGCGGCAGGAATGCGAATAGCCTGCGCAACCGGTCCGACGACGGGCTGCGGCAGTCGCAAGCGAGGCTCGATCTGACCCGCGAGCTCGTAACCCAGGTAGAGCAGCCAGCCGCCGGTGAACGGCACCGCCGGCCCGGTTTCCGGCCGCGATGCTGCGGTCCGTTCGCGTTGCCACGCGCGATCCAGCGACGGCAGAAACTGCTCCGACGCCACGAAGCTGCCCGCAGGATGCGCAAACAGAATGTCGAACCGGCCCAGCGGCTCGCCGGCGGCCGCGCTTTCGAAGAGCGCGGGATACAGGTCTGGAGAGGCGGCGTGGAGTGCGAGGAGCGCCGCAGGATCGACGTCGACTGGATGCGCGACGCTCAATTCACGATCATTCGGGGGCGCGGAAGATCAGCGACCCGTTCGTACCGCCGAATCCGAACGAGTTGGAGAGCGCAACCCGGATCGGCATCTGCCGCGCCGTCTTCGGCACGTAGTCGAGATCGCAGCCCTCGCCGGGATTGTCGAGATTGATCGTCGGCGGCGCGACCCGGTCGCGGATCGCCAGGATCGAGAAGATCGCCTCGACCGCGCCGGCCGCGCCGAGCAGATGGCCCGTCATCGACTTGGTCGAGCTGACCGCGAGCTTGTACGCGTGATCGCCGAAGCAGCGCTTCATCGCGATCGACTCGGCACGATCGCCGAGCTCCGTCGAGGTCGCGTGCGCGTTCACGTACTGCACGTCGCTGGGATTCAGCTTCGCGTCTTTCAATGCGTTCGACATCGCCAGTCGCGCGCCCTCGCCGTCCTCCGGCGGAGCCGTGATGTGATGCGCATCGCCGCTCATGCCGAAGCCGACGATCTCTGCGTAAATCTTCGCGCCGCGCGCCTTGGCATGCTCGTACTCCTCGAGCATGACCGCGCCCGCGCCGTCCGACAGCACGAAGCCGTCGCGATCGCGATCCCACGGCCGGCTGGCGCGCTGCGGATCGTCATTGCGCGTCGACAGCGCGCGCGCCTGGCAGAAGCTGCCGAGACCGAGCGGCGTCGTCGCCATCTCGGCGCCGCCCGCGATCATCGCATCCGCGTCGCCGTACTGGATGAGCCGCATCGCGAGACCGATCGCGTGCGTCGAAGTCGTGCACGCAGTCACCGTCGCGAGGTTCGGGCCGGTGAGCTTGAAGTTGATCGAGATGTGGCCGGAGATCATGTTGATGATGCTGCCGGGCACGAAGAACGGCGAGATGCGCTTCGGGCTGTGCGTCTCGGCGTATTTGCGGTAGTTCTCTTCGATGGTGTCGAGGCCGCCGATGCCGGCGCCCATCGTGATGCCGATGCGCGGCGCATTCTCCGGCGTTACCTGGATGCCCGAGTCCTTGATGGCGTCCGCCGCCGCACCGTAGCCGTAGTGCATGAACGGATCCATCTTGCGCAGCTCTTTCGGCGAGAGGTACGCCTCCGCGTTGAAGTCCGCCACCGGCCCGTGAAAGCGCACGGGCCAGGCGCTCACGTCGAAGCGCGTGATCGGGCCGATACCGCTCTTGCCTTCGAGCACGCTGCGCCAGGCCGTGTCGACGGTGCTGCCGACCGGCGAGACGATGCCGAGGCCGGTGATTACGACGCGCCGCTTCGACAAGCGATTACCCCTTCGTGCGGTTCATGAGTTGGAGTTGCAGACAGTGCAGTCGACCCGCCTTCCCTGGCCGGGGACTCGAAAGCGCAGGCGTGCGTGCGCCTGCGAGTGCGAATGTTCAGGCCTGGTTGCGGCGCTCGGTGATGTAATCGATCGCCTGCTGAACGGTCGTGATCTTCTCGGCGTCCTCATCCGGGATCTCGGTCTCGAATTCCTCTTCCAGCGCCATCACCAGCTCGACCGTGTCGAGCGAGTCGGCGCCGAGGTCGTCGACGAAGGAAGCGTCGTTGGTGACTTCTTCCTCTTTCACCCCCAATTGCTCGGCGACGATGGCTTTAACCTGCTGTTCGATACTGCTCATTGGTGTACGAGTCCTCTATGAGGCTTTTGAACCCTTCGCGCCGACCCTTGTAGTTCGTTGGGGCGGGTCGCAGGGGGCGTATTCTAAGTTAAGACCCCGACAGGTCCAACATTTCCAAAAACTCAATTCGCAAAGGCACTTGACACGGATTCAGACCATGTACATGCCGCCGTTGACGTGCAGCGTCTCACCGGTGATGTACCCCGCTTGTGGCGACGCAAGAAACGCCACCGCGCAGGCAATGTCCTCCGGCGAGCCCAGCCGTCCGAGTGCAATCTGTCCCGTCAGCTGCGCCTGCTGCTCGGCAGGCAGCTTCGCGGTCATGTCCGTGGCGATGAAACCGGGCGCCACGACGTTCACGGTGATGCCGCGCGAGCCCACTTCGCGAGCCAGCGACTTGGTGAAGCCGATGATGCCGGCCTTCGCCGCCGCGTAGTTCGTCTGCCCGGCGTTGCCCATCACGCCGACCACCGACGCGATGTTGATGATTCGTCCACGGCGCGCCTTCATCATGCCGCGCACCACGCCTTTCGAGAGGCGGAACACCGAGCCGAGGTTGGTCGCGAGGATGTCGTTCCACTCCTCGTCCTTCATCCGCAGCAGCAGGTTGTCGCGTGTAATTCCTGCATTGTTCACCAGCACGCTCGGCGTCCCTTCGTGCTCTTCGATGTTCTTCAGCGCTGCATCGATCGACTGCGGATCCGCCACGTTCAGCACGATGCCGCGCACCTTGCCGGCTTCCGCGAGCGATTGCGTGATGCCTTGCGCGCCGGCTTCGCTGGTCGCGGTGCCGACGACAGTTGCGCCACGACGCGCGAGCTCGATCGCAATCGCACGCCCGATGCCGCGCGACGCGCCGGTGACGAGCGCGATTTCCTGTGCGAGCGTCTGCTCGGTCATGCGTTGCTCCTGCAAGCCTGCAGCGCCTGTTGCAGCGATTCCTCGTCTTCGATCGCGAGCATCGCGATCTCCTTGTTGCGATCGATCTTGCGGTTCATTCCCGTGAGCACGCCCTTCGGTCCGCATTCGACGATGACGCGCGCGCCGTCCGCCAGCATCGCGCGGATCGTCTCGGTCCAGCGCACCGGTTTCACCAGCTGTTCCACGAGCGCCTTGCGGATGCCCGCTTCGTCGCCGTGCTTGCGCACGTCGACGGTATAGATGTCGCGCACTTCGGGCTTGCCGAACTTCACGTGCTGCAGCTTCTCGGCGAACCGATCCGCCGCCGGCTGCATGAGCGTGGTGTGCGAGGGAACGCTGACCTGCAATTTGATCGCGCGCTTGGCGCCCTTCGCCTTGGCAGCTTCGATCGCCCGATCGACAGCCGCCGCCATGCCGGCGATCACGACCTGCCCCGGGGAGTTGTAGTTCGCCGCCTGCACGGTCTCACCCTGCGCAGCCTCGCGGCAGGCCGCTTCGACGTCGGCGTCATCGAGTCCGAGAATCGCCGCCATCGCGCCCTGCCCGGCCGGTACAGCCGCTTGCATTGCCTGACCGCGAAACTGGACGAGTCCGACGGCTGTCCGGAAATCGAGCGCGCCGGAGCAGACCAGCGCGGAATACTCACCGAGGCTGTGACCTGACATCGCGGCGGGCAGACCGCCGCCGTGCTTGCGCCAGACCCGCCAGGTCGCAACACCGGCCGCGAGCATCGCAGGCTGCGTGCGCTCGGTCTTGCCGAGCTCTTCGTCCGGACCACCCTGGCAAAGCTTCCACAGGTCGTAGCCGAGCACGTCCGACGCTTCCGCGAAGGTCTCCTGCACGAGCGGCTCGGCGCCGGCGAGTTGCGCCAGCATGCCGACGGATTGCGATCCCTGGCCCGGAAAAACGAAGGCGAAAGACATAGAACGGTTGGTTAGCGGTCGCCGGTTGGTGCAGAAGGCGCGCGATTATGCACAGCCAGCCATGCGGCGGCCAGCGCGCCGCCCAGCGCGCCATAAAGATGCGCTTCTACAACGACCGGCATGTCGCCGGAAAGCGGCAAGGCGCCGTGCCACTGCTCCCAGGCAAGCTTGCCGAGCAGGATCGCGATCAGCGCCAGCGCCCGAGGCTTCGATTCGTATCGCCACCAACTCACTGCACCGGCCGCGAGAGCCCCATGCAGGACGCCGGACATGCCCACGTACCAGTCGATCTGTGGCTCCAAGAACACAAACCCCAGGTCGATGATGGCGATGCTGCTGGCCAGGATCAGCAACCAGCTGCGCAACGAGTAATCCCGCGGAAACAAGCCCGCGATCAGCGCCAGACCGACTCCGTTCAGCAACAGGTGCTGGCCGGAGTAATGCACCAAATGCCCTGTCAGCAGGCGCCAGACCTCGCCCCGCAGGACCGCGGCCCGCTCGTACCGCAGCAGCTCGCGCCCCGTATCGCCTGTCAACCACAGCAGAACCAGCAGCAGGGCCAGCAGTCCAACGAGCCAGGCTAGCGGGATCGACGACACGGCAGTCGGGGCAGGCCGGGGTGCAGACCCGGGGACGGCGTCACTCATGTTTTCAGCCTGCTTTGTTATGATCCGGCGCCTTTTCTGCTCGACCTGATTGCCGTAGACCTGACCGGCCCCTTCATCGTTAACTGCATCGGTAAGTCTCAAACGGAACGACTATGACAGATATGAACAGCTTGCTGCGCCGGCGCGCTCACCGCGGATTCACCCTCATCGAGATCATGGTCGTGGTGGTGATCCTCGGCATCCTCGCCGCGCTGGTCGCACCCAACGTCATGCGCCGCATCGACGACGCGCAGATCACGAAAGTGAAGCAGGACCTGCGCGCCTTCGAGACCGCGCTCAACCTCTACAAGATGGACAACTACAAGTACCCGACCACCGACCAGGGCCTGAAGGCGTTGGTCCAGCAGCCGAACGATCCGACCGTGCGCAACTGGAAGCAGGGCGGATACCTCGGCAGCGGCGGCCTCATCAAGGATCCCTGGCAGAACGACTACATCTATGTCTATCCCGGCCAGCACGGCGAGTACGACATCTACACGCTCGGCGCCGACGCCCAGGAGGGCGGTGAAGGCGTGAACGCTGACCGGGGCAACTGGCAGACGGAGTAACCTTGCGAGCCCGCGACCGCGCTTGCCACCGGGGATTCACGCTGCTCGAGCTGCTGGTGGTCCTCGTGATCATCGGCGTGATGGTCGCGATGGTGACCCTGTCGACGAACGTGCTCGGCCAGGACAGCCAGGTCGAAGAAGAGACGCGGCGTTTCTGGGCGGTGCTACGCCAGGCGCGTGAGGAAGCGGAGCTGCAGAGCATCGACCTCGCGGTCTTCGTCGGCGCGAGCGAATACGAGTTCCTGCGCTACGACACGCGCCGCAACGAGTGGCGGCAGGTCGCGGACGACTCGTTGTATGCGCCGCGTCCCCTGCCCGAGGGACTGCGCTTTCGCATCTGGCTCGAAGGCCGCGAGCTCGTGCTCAAGCCCGGCCTGCCCGATCGCGGCAAGAAAGACGAGAACCAGAAGTGGCCGCCGCAGCTCACGGTGCTGTCGAGCGGCGACATCGCGCCGTTCGAGCTGCACATCGAGCGCGACAACAAACCGGCCCTATGGCGCATGACGTCCCTGGTGGACGGCGACCTGCGCGTCGAGGAGCGCAGGAAAGAACAGGACGACTGGCGGCTGGTCGTGCAGACCAAGCCCGCGCCCGAAGACCAGAAGGGTAAGGAGCGTCTGTCCAATGCGCGCTGGTAAACGTGGCTTCACGCTGATCGAGGTGATGGTGGCGCTGATCATCGTCGCCCTCGGCATGCTGGGCGCAATCACGGCCGTCAGCCAGGCAGCGGGCAACGGCGGCTATCTGCGTGAGCGCAGCGTCGCTCACTGGGTCGCCATGAACCGCCTGACGGAGACGCGCCTGCAAAAGAATGCCCCGCCGATCGCCAAGACCTCCGACGAAGTCGAGATGGGAGGCCGCAAATGGAAGTGGACGATGAACGTCACGCAGACGCAGGTCGAAACGATGCGTCGCATCGATGTCACCGTGCGGCCGTTGGAAGCGCCGGAGACCGCCAGCCTCGCGTCGATCACGGGCTTCTACGGAACGGCAGTCGCGCCGCCCGGCTCCGCGCTGGTCTCGTGGCAGGGCACTACTGACAGCGGACCGCAACGGCCCGGCGACAAGGGCAAAGAAGACGAAGAGCAAGGCCAGCCGAATCCGCCCGGCGAAGACGAAGACGTCGGCCCGCCGCCCGAGCCGGACGATCCGCAGGACGGCATCGATCACAGCGATCCGACGCAATGATGCGCGCGCGTGGCTTCACACTGCTCGAAGTGCTGGTGGCGATATTCGTCTTCGCCGTCGTGGCGCTGATGGCCTATGGCGGCTACAACCAGCTGACCCGGCAGGATGAGATCGTCGATCGCAACGCCAGCCGCACGCGCGCGGTCCAGTCGACCGTGCAGCGCATGGCCGAAGATTTCACGATGCTCGAGCCGCGCCCGGTGCGCGAGCCGCTCGGTGACTCGGTCGATCCGGCGCTGCGCGCCGACAAGCGCACCGAAACGCTCGCGGAGTTGACGCGCTCCGGCTGGTCGAATCCGGCGGGCGTGAGCCGCTCGACCCTGCAGCGGGTCGCGTACCGCGTGCAGGACAACAAGCTGGAGCGCGCGTACTGGAGCGCACTCGATCGCACGATGAGCGCGGAGCCCACCTCTGCCGTGCTGCTCGACCAGGTGCGCACGGTGAGCTTCCGCTTCATGGATCAGAACCAGAGCTGGCACGAACAGTGGCCGCCGCTCGGCTACTCCGGGCCGGACGCGCTGCGGCTGCGGCCGATCGCCGTCGAGATCACGCTCGACCTCGAAGACTGGGGCAAGATCGTCCGGCTCGTGGAGGTGGCGGGATGAACCATCGACCTGCTGCACGCAAGCGGCAGCGCGGCGTGGCGCTGATCATGGCCGTGCTCATCGCGGCGCTCGCGACCATGCTGGCCGCCAGCGTCTCGTTCAAGGGCTACATGGATCAGCGTCGCACGGGTAATGCGCTCGCGATGGACCAGGGCTTCGAAGTCGCGCTCGGCGGCGAAGCGTGGGCCGCGGACGCACTGCGCCGGGACAAGCAGCAGAGCGCGAAGACCGACGATTTCACCGAGGAGTGGGCGACGCCGATTCCGCCGATCCCGCTCGACGACGGTCACGGCAACAGCTACGGCGACTTCGAAGGCCAGCTCGAGGACATGCAGGGCCGCTTCAATCTCAACAGCCTCGTGGTGCTCGAAGGCGGTCAGCTCAAAACCGATCCGCTGGCGGTCGCGCGCTTCGAGCGGCTGCTCGAGCTGCTGGAGATGGAGACCAAGTGGGCGAAGGTGATCGCCGACTGGATCGACAGCGATGTGCAGCCCGAATTCCCGGATGGCGCGGAAGACCCGACCTACACCGGTCTGTCGCCGCCGTACCGCACAGCCAACATGCCGGTGACGCGCGCAAGCGAGCTGCTGTCGCTCGCCGGCTTCGGCCTCGAGCGCTATCGCAAGCTCGAGCCGTTCGTCACTGCGCTGCCGATCGGTACGCCGATCAATCTTTGTACTGCCTCGCCGGAGCTGCTCGATGCGCTCGTCGCCGGACGGCGTCAGTTCACGATGGCGCGCGACAACACTGCGGAAACCCGCAAGCAGCGGTGCTTCCCGACCAAGCAGGATTACGAAAGCGCGCTGTCGAACGACGAGAAGCAGGAGCTGGTGCAGGGCAAAGTCATCGACCAGACGAGCTCGTACTTCCGCGCAACGATCTGGGTCACTATTGGCACTACCGAGTACACCCTGTACAGTCTCTTGTATCGCAGCGGCAACAACGGTCTCGTGCGTCCTATCCTAAGAAGCCACGGAACGCCCTGACATGCCGGAAATCCTGGTCGTACGCCTGCCCTCCGCCGCCGCCGACACGATCGGCGCCGCCGCCGAGTGGATCGTCGTGGATGGCACCGGTGCGCGGCGCGGCAATGTGCAGTCCGGTCCGCTCGATCTCGCGGCCGCTTCCGCAGCCAATCGCAAGGTCGTCGTACTCGTGCCGGGCACAGACACGCTGCTCGCCGAGCCCGTGCTGCCCGTGAAGAGCGGCGCGAAACTCGCGCAGGTCGTGCCGTTCGCGCTCGAAGAACATCTCGCGTCCGACGTCGAAGATCTGCACTTCGCAGTCGGCAAGCGCGAGACGCGCCCGGGCACGCCGGTTACGGTCGTCGCGCGCGCGCGCATGGAGGCGTGGCAGGCGCTGCTCGCGGATGCCGGACTGGATCCCGACGCCATCTATCCTGAAACCGCGGCGCTGCCGGAAACGACCAATGCGATCACGCTGCTGATCGATGGCGCTCGCGTCTATGTGCGCCGGCCGGAAATGCCGGGCGCAGTCCTCGACGTGCAGCCGCTGATCGAAGCCTTGCAGCTTGCGCTGGCCTCCGGCGAGGAAGCCCGCGAGCACGTGACGATCTACGTCGCGGAAGACGACTACGAGCGCGAGCGCGAACTGCTCGAAGGCTTGCGCGAATTCACCGCGAGCCTGCAGCTCAAACTCCTGCCCGACGGCCCCCTGCCCTTGCTGGCTGCGAACATCGTGCAGCACGCCGGCGTGAACCTGCTGCAGGGCCAGTATCAGTCGAAGCGCAAGCTGAATGTTTCGTTCGCGCCGTGGCGCTACGCCGCGGTGCTCGCCGGCGTGTTCATCGCTTCGCACGTCGGTCTCAAGACGTGGCAGTACTTCCAGTACCGCAACCAGGAAGCGCGCCTCGACGCGCAGATCGGCGAAACGTATCAGCAGCTCATGCCCGGCGCTCCGTTGCCCGACACGTCGAGCGCGCGGCGCATGGTCGAAGCACGCCTGAATCAGTTGCGCGGCAGTGGCCCGGTGGGTGGCGTGATGATGACGCTCGCGGCGCTCGGCGAGGCGATCGGCCAGACGCCCGACGTGACGATCGAGAACATCGCGTACGTCAACAATACGACCAACCTGCGCGTCGTGGCGCCGTCGACGGACGCCCTCGATCGCATTCGCCAGCTCGCGAGCAAGCACGGCCTCGCGTCCGAGCTCAAGTCGGACAACACGCGCGACTCGAAGCACGAAGGCCAGCTGCAGTTCAAGAACCCGGGCGCGTGACATGCAGAAACTGAAGGAATGGTTCTCTTCCCTGCAGCCGCGCGAGCGAGCAATCGTCGTGATGGGCGGCGTCGTGGTGCTGATCGTCGCGGTCTACATGCTGGCGCTCGCGCCCTTCTATGCAGCCGTGAATTCGCGCGCGCAGCGCGTGGCCCAGAAGGAAGGCGATCTCGCCTGGATGCGCAGCGTCGGCGGCGAAGTCATGGCGCTCAGCGCAAGCTCGCCGACCTCGGCGGCGCCGACCAACGAATCGCTGGTGGTGCTCATAGACCGCACGGCGCGCGAGTGCGGCCTCGGCGCCGCGCTCACCGGCCAGACACCGAACGGCGACAACGGCATCCGCGTGCGGCTGGAGCAGGCCGAGTTCGACAAGCTCGTCGTCTGCCTCGGCAGCCTGCAGCAGGCGCACTCCGTCAACATCGAATCCGCCAACATCGATCGCACAGGCAAGCCCGGCTTCGTCAATGCCAGCCTGGTGCTGACGCGCCCCGGCGGATGATCGCGCACGAAGAACCCACCGCATGAAGAAAGTGATCGCACTCGGCATCGGTGCGTTTCTGCTGTTCGCCCTGGTCACGCTCCCCGCCGCGACGGTGCTGTCCTTCTATCATCCGCCTGGCGTCACGCTCGCGGGCGTATCGGGCACGATCTGGAAAGGCCGTGCGCAGGCAGTCCGCAGCGGCAACATGCACGTCGGCAGTGTCGAGTGGAATCTCAATGTCCTGGCGCTGTTCACCGGCAAGCTCGGCGCGGACGTGAAGGTCACGCGCAGCGACGGCTTCGCGGAAGGCTCCATCGCCGTATCCGGAGCGCGCGTGACGATGCACAAACTCAACGCTTCACTGCCCCTCAGCGCTCTGCCGCCGCACATCGTGCAGGGCGGCTGGACCGGCACGGCAACGCTGCGCCTGCCGCAACTCACGCTGGAAAACTCCTGGCCGGTCGCGCTGACTGGCACGATCGAGATCGCCAATCTGGTGGGTCCAGCCAACCGCCCCGCTGCGCTCGGCAGCTACAAGGTCGTGTTTCCGGAGAGCGCCGCCGCTGACGGCTTGCAAGGCGCGCTGAGCGACACCGGCGGACCGCTCGCGGTCAACGGCACGATCGATCTCAAAAAGGACCGCAGCTACCTCGTGAGCGGACTGATCGCCACCCGGCCCGACGCGCCGAGCGACATGGCTCGCACGCTGGAGATTCTCGGCGAGCCGGACGCACAGGGCCGGCGGCAGTTCAGCATCGAAGGGTCGATGTAGCCTCAGAACTCCGCCGAGAACACCGCCCCTATCGTTCGCGGCCTGAGAATCGTCGCATTGCCCTGCGTGCCGACCGTCGTCGCGCGCTGGAAGCCGTACTCGTCGAACAGGTTGGTCGCGTACAGAGACAGCTTGTAGCGGCCGAACTTCACGCCCGTGTGCAGATCGACCGTCGTGTAGTCATCGACAGTGAAGTTGGTATTTTCCGGCGCGATCGCGCCCCTGCCGTTGAACGACGTCTTGCGCGAGTCCTGGTACGCGAGACCGCCGCCGACGAATGCGTCGAGCGAACCGAGCATGAAGGTGTAGTCGCCGGAGAACGAGAACGTCCACTCGGGAATGCCCGGCAGTTGTTCGCCTGAAGCGCCACCGAGCGGCGGATCGTCCTCATCGAGCTCGCTCCGCGCGTACGCGGCAGTGGCGATGAGGTTGAGCGCATTCGTCGGCTGGAATGTCAGCGTCGCCTCGACGCCGTTCGCCGTCACATCGCTGTCCGCATTGGCACCGACGTTGACGCCGCCGAGGCTCTGGAAGACCTGCATGTCTTCCCACTTGATGCGATAGATCGCCACGTCGTAGCCGACCGCGCCGCCCGCGAGCTTGCCCTTAGCGCCGACTTCGTAGCTCCACAGCGAGTCCGCCCGCACGAACGGCAGCGAGATCACGTCGCCGGTGTTGGGATCGAGCAGCGGCAGGTTCGCGGAGGCCGGGCGATAGCCATCTGCGACGCGCACGTACAGCGACAGGTCTTCGCTCGGCCGATAGCGCGCGTTGAACAGGTACGTCTGCACGTCGTCGGAAACGGTCTGTCGCGGCAACGCAGGGCCCGCGAGAAAACCCGTGCCAGTGAACAGCACGGACATGTCGTTGCTGCTGAAGCGCGCACCGAGCGTCGCATCGAGTTGCGGCGTGAAGTAGTACGTCACGTTGCCGAAGACCGCCTTCTCCTTGTAGTCGGAGGGGAATTGCTGCGTGACCAGGTTGAAGCCGCTCGGCTGCCCGATCGCCCTCTGGAAATTCGAGCTCTCCTCTTTCGTGTAGTACAGGCCCACGAGCCACTCGAGGTGCTCGTTGTTCGCCGAGGTGAGCCGGAACTCGTGCGCCCAGCGATCGGTGCTGATGATCTGGTCCAGCGGCACGGTATTCGTGCCCGGCAAATCGCCCGTCTGCTGATCGACCAGCGGTCCGAAGAAGCGCGTCAGGTCGAGCACCGCGTTCTGTGAGAACTCCTGGTAGCTGCTGGCGAGCGTGGCGGTCGCCCAATCGGCCTGGTACTCGAAAGTCGCACCGCTGAGCTTGTACTCGATCGCCGTCGGCTGTCCGCCCGGCGCCGTGTTCTGCTGGTAGCGCCCGAAGAGCGGCTGGCCGGTCGTGATGTCGAACGGCACGTTGTTCTGTTCCGAGAAGTCGAACTTCTGGTCCATGTAGTTCAGCTTCACCTTGAACGCGTCCGTCGGCTTGAACAGCAGCGTTGCCTGGCCGCCTTTCAGCTCGGCGTCGTTGATGTCCTGGTCCGCGCGCAACGCCTGATCGATGAAGCCTTCGTTGTCCTGGTAGAAGCCGCTGACGCCGAGCGACAGCTTGTCGCTCACGATGGGCACGTCGACGCCGGCCTTGTACAGCTGGTTGAAGCCGCCCTGCTCCGTACTGGACAAGTCGGTCGCGAAGCGGCCGTTGAAGTCGGTGAGCGAGGGTTCCTTGGTGATGTAGCGCAACGAACCGCCCATCGACGCGGCGCCGAAGAGCGTGCCCTGCGGACCCTTGATCACCTCGACGCGCTCGACGTTGCCGAGGAGCGAGTCGAGCGCGAAGTTCGCGCCTTCGGCGAACGCCGTCACCGAGCCGTACGGAATGTCATCGAGATAGATGCCGACCGAGGGCGTCGAGAAGATGTTGGCGACGCCGCGCATCGTGATCGAGCCCTGACCGGGCGCGCCGTCATCGTTGAAGTTGACGCCGGGGATGTACTTGAGCACGCCGCTGAGCGAGGTGACGCCGCCGGCCGCGAACGCCTGCGGATCGACGACCGCGACCGAGGCAGGCACGTCCTGCACCTCCTGCGCGCGGCGCGACGCCGTGACGACGATTTCTTCCACTTCGACCTGGTCGGCGGCGAGCGCTGCCGACGCGCCGGTCAGGGCGATGAGTCCCCACGTTGCCGAGGCAACGGATCTGTTCAGCAGCAAGCGATTGAAGCGACGCATACGTTTGACCTCTCCCCCCAACAGGTTCAGCAACGCTGATGGGACGAGAATGAAAGCAAAGCCTCCTGCCGATCTATAAGAATTCAACCGATCTCTGGAACGGTCCCGCGCGTTCAGCGACGCCGATAGACCCGTCCCGTTGCGGTTTCGAAGCCACTGATGCGACCGTCCGCGCCGCGGCGGAAAGTGAGCAGAAAGCGCTCTTCCGGCGCGCGCGTGTCGCCAGCTTCGAACGACTCGAAACTCCAGTGCGTGAGCACGAATGTTGCGCCCGGTTGCATCGCGAGCGTCAGGCCGCCATTGCGATTCAGTGCGACCTGCGTCTCGCCGACCAGCGGATCCGCGTAGGTGCCGACGTAGTCGGACAGCGGCAACGACGGACGCGTCTTCGCGGGCCGCGCTCGCATGGCCTCCGCGCGTCGCTTGTTCTCCTCTTCCTGCAGCCCGCCGTACAGCTTCAGCATGTCGGCGTTCCAGTCCTTGCCGCGGCTGTGCAGAAAGCGATCGATGACGTCGTACATGAATGCGTGGCGGAACTCGACCGGGCCGGCGTTGATGAGAATCACCAGGCCGAGCCGCTCCTCGGGCACGATCGCAGCGAGCGCGTTGGCGCCATACAAGCTGCCGGTGTGCATCGCGACCAGGCGACCCTTGTAGTCCTGCAGGAACCAGCCGAGCCCATAGGCATAGAAATGCGGATTGGCCTGCGTCGCCGCCGGATAGCCGATGCTGGCGAGCAGCATCTGCGGCTTCAACGCTTCCGCCACCGTTTCCGGCTTGACGACTGCCTTGCCTTCGAACGCGCCTTTGTCGAGCAGCAGCCGCAGCCACTTCGCCATGTCCGCCGCGCTCGACTGAATGCCCGCTGCACCGAGCGGCTCGGGCGAGACGTACAAATCCGTCGCACGCGCGACGCCCTGCTCGATCAGATGCGCCCCGGTGACGTTGGCGTGCTTGCCGAGCTCCGGCCCGGTGAACAGGCTGTCGCTCATGCCGAGCGGCTCGAAGAGGCGGCGCCGAACGAACTCCTGGAAGCTCATCCCGGCAACGCGCGTCACGACCTCGGCCGCGACCACGTACATCATGTTGTTGTACGCCCAGGTCGAGCGCAGGCTCGATGCCTGCTTCGCGTACTGCATGTGCTCGAGGCTCGTGCGGGTGTCGAAGCCGCGCACCCACAGCATGTCGAGCTCCTCGGTGCCGGTGCGATGCACGAGCAGATCGCGGATCGTCACTTCTCGCGTGACGTACGGATCGGCGACGCGGAACTCCGGCAGGTACTTCACGACCGGGTCGTCCCAGTGCAGTTTGCCGTCATCGACGAGCAGGCCGAGCGCCATCGCCGTGAAGGCCTTGGTCGTCGAAGCGAGCGTGAACAGCGTGTGCGGATCGACAGGATCGTTGCGACCGAGTTGCTTCGTGCCGAAACCGCGCTGGTACACGACCTTGTCGTCCTTGACGATCGCAACCGCCAGGCCCGGGGCGTGCCACTGCTCGCGCGCGCTTTCGATCGCGGCGTCGAGGCCGGCCAACGGGTCGTCGCTTGCCGGCGCACGCAGCGGCACCACGCAGACGAACGCAACCACCAGAACATTGAGCAAGCGGATCATGCGGCCTCCTCGCAGCTGAGCGAGGCATCATCGCCGCTCGCGCCGGCGGCGTCATCGGATTGGCGTTTTTCTTCCAGAGCCGGTGAGAAAAAATATAGATGAGGGGGTGACGCCTCTCCATATTCCGGCGATAGTCCGCACCGTCGTGCTGTCCGGAAACGAAAAAATGTCGCGAACCCTGCCGATCGTCGTGCTGCTCACGCTGTGGAGCGCCGCCGCGCTCGCTGTCGATCCCCAGGACACGCTCATGCTGGAGCAGCCGGATATCGACGCGCGGCACATCACCTTCATCTACGACGGCGACGTGTGGGTCGCGAATCGTGACGGCAGCGGCGCCTATCGCCTGACGACGGCAGAGGGCCAGGAGTCGCTGCCGCACTTCTCACCGGATGGCGCATCCATCGCTTTCAGCGGTAACTACGACGGCAACGTCGACGTCTATGTCGTGGCCGTAGCCGGGGGCAGCCCGAAACGCCTGACGTGGCACAGCGAGGATGACCTGGTCGAGGGCTGGGACCTGCAGGGCCACGTGATCTTCAGCTCGCAGAGCGACGTGTACACCTCGCGCGACGCGCACCTCTTCACGATCGACCCCAAAGCGACTTTCCCGGAGCGGCTGCCGATCCCGAGCGGTCTCGATGCAGATGTTTCGCCCGACGGCCGTGCGATCGCCTATGCGATGGGCGCTCAGGCGCAATGGAAGATGTACCGCGGCGGCACGGCCTCGCGCATTTCGATCATGGGATTCGCGGACCACGCCGTGCAGAGAATTCCGCAGCCGCCGGAGCGCTGCAACGACATCAATCCGATGTGGATCGGCGGCAAGCTGTATTTCAACTCGGACCGTCACGGCGAGTTCAACCTGCACTCGTTCGATCCCGCGAGCGGCGCCGTCCAGCAGCTGACGTCGTATGCGGACTTTCCAGTCGTCAATGCCAGCGCCGGCGACGGCAAGATCATCTTCGAACAGGCCGGCCACCTGCGCGTGTTCGATCCGCAGACGTCGAATACCACGACCCTGCGCGTCGCCGTCGCTTCCGACTTGCGGGAGACGCGTCCGCGCCGCGTGAGCAATGTCGACTATGTCCGCAACGTCTCCCCTGCCCCCGACCTGACGCAGGTCGCGCTCGAGTATCGCGGCGAGGTCGTCACGGTGCCGGCACAAAAAGGCGGACCCATCCGCAACCTGACGCAATCGACCGGCGCGAACGACCGCACACCGGCTTGGTCGCCGAAAGGCGGCAAGATCGCGTGGTTCTCCGATGAGTCGGGCGACTACGCGCTGTACGTCGCGGATAGCAACGGCAGCGGCAAGCCGCGCCGCATCGCCATCGAAGGCGGCTCGGGCTTCTATCTCGATCCGAAGTGGTCGCCCGACGAGAAGCACGTGTCGTTTCTCGACAATGCGTACAGCCTGTTCGTGCTCGATATCGACACCGGCCGCGTGCAACGCATCTCCGAGAATCAGTACTTCGGCCATGCGCCGTACATCTCGCACAACTGGTCGCCCGATTCGCAGTGGCTCGTGTACACGCAGAACACCAACGGCCTGGTGCAGGCCGTCTACGTCTACTCGATCGCCCAGCGTAAATCCTCCCGCATCACCGACGGGCTGACGGAAGTCAGCGAGCCGGTGTTCGATCGCAACGGCCGCTACCTGTACGTCATCGCCTCCGACCAGGCGGGCCCGATCAAGGATTGGTTCTCGCAGGCTTCGATCGACCTGAGCTTCACGCATTCGCTCTACGCAATCGCGCTGCGTAAAGGCGATCCCTCGCCGCTGCCGCTGGAAGGCGAAACGCCTGCTCCTGCCACCCCAACTGCCCCCGCCCCCAGCCCCACCCCGCAGGCACCGCCCGCGGTGACGATCGATTTCGATGGCATCGGCGATCGCATCGTGCCGCTGCCGACGGCAGGCGCGACCCTGCGAGGGTTGCAAGCCGGCAAGAGCGGCGAGCTGTATTACCTGTGGACGCCTGCAACGCCGGCAATCACCGCGCTGGAGGCTCCGGGCGAGCTCAAGCGCTTCGTGATGAAAGAGCGGGCAGCGAAGACTCTGATCGCCGGCGTGGATGCCTACTTCCTGTCGCAGGACGGCGAGAAGGTGCTGTTGCGACAAGGCAAGAGCCTGAAAGTCGCGCCTGCCGGCGGCGAGATCAAACCCGAAAGCGCCACCGCCGTCGCGCTCGAGGATGTCTCGATCCTGATCGACCCGCGCGCCGAGTGGCGGCAGATCCTGCGTGAAGCGTGGCGCCTCAATCGCGATTTCTTCTACGCGCCGACTTATCACGGCGTCGACTGGAACGCGATGTGGAAGAAATACGAGCCGTTCCTCGATCACTGCGCAACGCGCAGCGACGTGGCGCGTGTCATGGCCAGCATGGCGAGCGAGCTGCGCGTCGGTCACAGCTACAGCGGCGGCGGCGAGTCGATCAGCAAGCCGCCGAACGTCGGCATCGGCCTCCTCGGCGCGGACTTCGAGGTCGCCGACGGCCGCTACCGATTCAAGAAAGTCTACGGCGGCTTGAACTGGCGGCCGGAGTTGCGCGCGCCGCTGCGCGCACCGGGTATCTCCGTGGCCGAAGGCGAATATCTGCTCGCGGTCGACGGCAAGCCGCTGACGACCGAGCGCAACGTCTACAGCGCGTTCGAGAATCTGGTCGAGAAGCCGGTCGAAATCAGCGTCGGGCCGCGCGCCGACGGCCAGGGCGCGCGCACGCTCAGGGTCGTGCCGATCGCGAACGAGCGCGAGCTGCGTTACGTCGATTGGGTCGAAGGCAACATCCGCAAGGTCGATGCCGCGACGGGCGGCCGCGTCGCGTACGTGCACGTGCCGGACACAGCGGTGGCCGGACACGCGGCCTTCAAGCGCTACTTCTTCCCGCAGAGCCAGAAGGAAGCGCTGATCCTCGATGACCGCAACAACGGCGGCGGCTACGTCGCCGACTACTACATCGATATCCTGCGCAAGCAACCCGTGATCTATTGGGCGACGCGCTACGGCAAGAACCTGCGCACGCCGCGCGGTGCGATCTACGGCACCAAGGTGATGCTCGCCAACGAGGGCGCGGGCTCAGGCGGCGACCTGCTGCCGTGGATGTTCCACAAGCTCGGGCTCGGGCAGATCGTCGGCACGCGCACCTGGGGTGGGCTGGTCGGCAACCTCGGGATCCACACACTGATGGACGGCGGCACGATCACGGCGCCGAACATCGCCGGCTGGACACCCGAAGACGGCTGGGTGATCGAGAACCAGGGCGTGCCGCCCGACATCGAAGTCGAGATGACGCCGCAGGCAATGCTCGCCGGCCGCGATCCGCAATTGGAGAAGGCGATCGAGATTGCGTTGCAGGGACTGAAGGAGCATCCGGCGGCGGATCCGCAGCATCCGCCGTACCCGATCAAAACAGAGTGATCCTCGTCACTTCAACGGATAGCCGCTGAAGGTCTTCGCGTCTTTCAGGACGACGTGCGTGAAGACCTTCTCCACGCCACCCTCGTCCTGCAGCTTCGCGGCGAGCTCGCGCCAGGCGCGGATGTCGGGCACCACGACTTTCAGCAGGTAGTCGAGCTGTCCGCTCACCTGCGCCGCCTCGACGACTTCCGGAATCGTCTTCACCATCGACTCGAAGCGCGTGAACTCCGCGGGGCTGTGGCGCTTCAGCGAAATCTCCGCGTAGATGAACAGCGTCGAGCGCACCAGCTCCAGCGCGACGTGCGCGTGATATCCCGAGATCACGCCGGCGGCTTCCAGCTGCCGGATGCGCGCGAGACATGCACTTGGCGAGAGTGCGACTCGCGCAGCGAGCGTCTGATTCGTGAGCCGTCCTTCGCTCTGCAGCGCCTGCAGGATCTTCAGGTCGGTGCGATCCAGATTCTTCATGTGCAGAACTCTCTTTTGTCACGCAAACCGGCCGCAGGCTCTGCGGCGCATCGCACGCGACGGCGAATTTAGTTCGGCGCCGGACGCATATCCCCCGCGCTTTCAACTGCGTAGCCGCGCGTGGACAGGGTGGTGATTTTGCGCACACTCACCCGATGCGCGTCTACCACTGCGCCGCTTCCATCGATCACGATCCGACGAGCTTCTTCCGTCGCGGCAAGACCATCGCGCATCCAGAAAGCGCCGAGCGCTACCATGTGCTGCACGGAAGCGTCGTCGCGGCCGGCCTCGACGTTCGCGATGCGGACGATCACGGCCTCGCGCCGCTCCATGCGGTACACACCCATGACTACGTCGACTTCGTCGCCAACGGCTGGAACCGCCGCGCCGAGATCGATGCTGCCGCCGTCGAGTTGCTGACGACGCAGTTCGCGCGTCCGCAGATGCATCGCCGTCCCGACAGTCTGCTCGGCTTGCTCGGCTACTACACCGCTGACACTTCGACTCCGCTGCGAGCGGGAACGTGGAGTGCCGTCTACGGCGCAGCGCAGGCCGCAGTTTCTGCGGCCGACGCAGCGCTCGCCGAAGGCGCCGCCTACGCGCTCTGCCGGCCGCCCGGTCATCACGCCTTCGCCGATTGCGCTGGCGGCTTCTGCTACATCAACAACACGGCGATCGCGGCCGAGCGCTTGCGTGCGAAGACAGGCAAGCGCATCGCGATCCTCGACGTCGACGTGCATCACGGCAACGGCACGCAAGGCATCTTCTACGAGCGCGCGGAAGTCCTGACGGTCTCGGTTCACGCCGATCCTTCGAACTACTTCCCGTTCTACGCAGGGTACGCGGAGGAAACCGGCCGCGGTGCGGGGCTCGGCTTCAATCTGAACCTGCCGTTGCCGCATGGCTCGGGCGACGCTCCGTTTCTCGCGGCGCTCGACATTGCCCTCGCCCGCATCCGCACCTTCGCGCCTGCCGCACTGGTGGTCGCGCTCGGTCTCGACGCATCGGAGCACGATCCCCTCGGCGTGCTCAAAGTGACCCGTGAAGGCTTCGCGCAGGCGGCGCGGGCCATCGCGCAGCTCGCGCTGCCGACCGTCATCGTTCAGGAAGGAGGCTATTTGTGTCCGGCACTGCCGCTCAATCTGATCGCGTTCCTGCGTCCGTTCGATCGCTAGCCCCGGTTCTCAAGCTCGTCGCAGCTGCTGAGCCGAAGCTGTCGGTCGCGTTCATCCTGCTGCACGAGTTCACGCTGTTCGCGTTCTCCGGCTTCGTCGACGCTTTGCGTATCGCCGGCGACGATTTCGACAACAGCCGCCAGCGCGAATGCCGCTGGACGGTGATCGCGCCGACGCTGCAACCGGTACGCGCCAACTGCGGCGTCGAGATCACGCCGTGGGAGACGTTCCCCGATCCCGCGCAGTTCGACTACGTCGTGGTGATCGGCGGCCGCATGGAGCCCCAGCGCAACACCGATCCGCGGATCCTCGACTACCTGCGCCGCGTCGCCGACCGCGGCGTCGCGATCATCGGCGTCTGCACCGCAACCTTCGTGCTCGCGCGTGCCGGCGTGATGAAGGGGCGTCGCTGCTGCGTGCACTGGAACGCGCGGCTGGATTTCGAGGAGGAGTTCCCGGAGCTGAGCGTCGAGTCCGACACGATCTTCCTCGAGGACGGCGATCGCATCACCTGCCCCGGCGGCCAATCGTCGGCCGACGTCGCGCTGCACCTGATCGGCAAACGCTGCGGAGCCGCCAGCGCGCGCAAGGCCGCGGCCGGCATGGTGCTCGAAGCGATGCGTGGCAATCGCTCGCCGCAGCCACATGCCGAAGCCGTCTGGTTCGGCGAGATCCGCAAACCGCTGGTGCGCCGTGCGATCACGATCATGGATCGCTTCATCAGCAAGGAGCTGTCGGTGACGGACATCGCGCGTCGCCTGCAGGTGAGCAACAACACCCTGTACCGCGCGTTCGAGCAAGCGGTCGGCGAGTCGCCGGCCCGCTTCTTCCGCATCATGCGCCTGGCGCACGGGCACTGGAGCCTGCACCACACGAACATGTCGATCGCGCAGGTGGCGCACGTCTACAAGTTCTCCGATGCATCCCACTTCACGCGGATGCATCGGCTGTTGTACGGGCTGACGCCTGCGCAGGCGCGCGAGCTCGGCGAGGACGGCAGCCGCCACGCATCGCAGGCGCGGCTGCCCGAGGGCGTAGTCGGCCACGTGCTGGCGGGAGGGCTGTTCATATTTCACTAGAAGGTGAGTGAAATTTTATAGAATGCCCCGGGCCGATCCCTCCATGCTGACCTGGGTGCCACTTCGCGGAGCGAGAACTTGACGACTGCCACATCTGCCGGGTTCTCATTACGCAAGCCTTACCTGCTCTTCATCGGCAACGCTGAAGACGAAGCGGACGCCAAGACCGCCTGCGGCCTGCGCGACTGGGCGCGCGATGCCTGTCTCGGCCAGCTGCGCCTCCCGCAAACCACCGTCGATCTGGGTCTGCCCAACATGACTCCCGAGGCCGCGGCCCGTGCCGGCGCAGGCTCGATGGTGATTGGCGTCGCACCGGTCGGCGGCGGAATACCGGCCGAGTGGGAGCCCAGCCTGCACGCAGCTGTCGCCGCCGGGCTCGATGTGGTCAGCGGCATGCACCGCCCGCTCGAAGGCGTGCCGGGGCTCGCCGAGGCGGCTCGCAAACGCGGTGTCGCACTCGTCAACGTGCGGCTGCCACGTCACACCTTTCCGGCTGCTACCGGTCGGCGTCGCAGCGGCAAGCGGCTGCTCACAGTCGGAACTGACTGCGCGCTCGGCAAGAAGTACACCGCGCTGGCGCTGACGGAAGCGATGCGAGCGCGGGGCATCGCCGTCGATTTTCGCGCCACGGGCCAGACCGGCATTCTGATTTCCGGCGGCGGCATCGCGCTCGATGCGGTCGTCGCCGACTTCGCGGCGGGCGCCGCCGAAACGTTGTCACCGGACGCCGCGCCCGATCACTGGGATGTGATCGAAGGCCAGGGCGCGCTGTTCCATCCGGCCTATGCCGGCGTGACCCTGGCGCTGGTGCACGGCTCGCAGCCGGACGTGCTGATCCTGTGCCACGACCCGAATCGACCGAACATCCACGGCTTCCCGGATTTTCCGATCCCCGATCTGCAGACGGCCGCGACCCGCTACATCGAAGCGGCGCGCCTGACGAACCCCGACGCACGGCTCGGCGGCATCAGCCTGAACACCTCCCAGCTCGATGAGTCCAGGCGGGCCCGCGTGCTCGCCGACACGGAAAACCGCCTCGGCGTGCCGTGCTTCGACCCGCTGCAGACGCCGCTCAAGGCGGCCCTCGACTTCTTCCTGTCGCGATGAAATACGAACTGTCCATCCAGACTCGCGTCTGGCCGCTGCGAGAACCGTTCGTGATCTCACGCAGCTCGCATACCACTTGCGAAGTCATCGTCGTGCAGCTCGCTGCGGCGGGACACGTCGGCCGCGGCGAAGCGGTCGGTGTCGACTATCACGGCGAAACAATCGACTCCATGCGCGCACAGATCGAGAGCGTGCGCTCGACGATCGAGCGCGGCATTGATCGCCGCGAGCTGCTGACGATCCTTCCGGCCGGCGGCGCACGCAACGCGGTCGATGCTGCGCTATGGGACCTGGAAGCGAAGCAGACCGGAACGTCCGTGTGGGCGCTGGCAGGTATTGCGCAGCCGCGGACGATCTCGACGTGCGAGACGATCGGCATCCGCGCGATCGCCGAGTACGAAGCGCGCGCTCGCGCCCTCTCCCGCTATGAATGGATCAAGGTCAAAGTGTCGGCAGAGCGGCCGCTGGAAGCAGTCGAAGCCGTCCGGCGCGGCGCGCCCCAGGCACGCCTGGTCGTCGACGCCAATCAGGCGTGGAGCGTGCAGACGCTGCAGAAGCTGGCGCCCGCGCTGGCGGAGTTGCGCGTGGATCTGCTCGAGCAACCGGTTCCCGTCGACGAGGATGCTCCACTTGCGAACCTCGATCTGCCCGTGGCGGTCTGCGCGGACGAGCCGGCGAACACGGTCGAGGACCTGCCGCGGCTGACCGATCGCTATGACTTCGTGAACATCAAGCTCGACAAGAGCGGCGGGCTGACTGCTGCGCTCGAGCTCGCGCATGCCGCACGCGCTGCTGGAATGCAGTTGATGGTCGGTTGCATGGTGGGCGGATCACTGGCGATGGCGCCGGGGATGGTGCTGGCGCAGTTGTGCGAGATCGCGGATCTCGACGGACCGCTGTTGCAGGCCGAGGACTGGCCCGACGGGATCGTCTATCGCGACGGCGTGATGAGCCTGCCCTCGCGCAAGCTCTGGGGCTAGTTCCCGCGGGATTACCTCGAACTGCGCTCCCTTCGGTTGCGCAGCTCTTGGGGCATCAGGCCCACTTCCCTGCGGTTTGCCGGTTGCGGCCGGCGAAGTAACGCTCGGTCGCATCGATCAGCTTGTCCTGCTCGCTGTTGATGCTGCCGTCGAGCGCCGCCACCTTGCGCATCATGCCGAGCAGCGAGCCGATGGCGTCGGGCTCGAAGCGCCCGGCGCTGCGCTCCAGAATCTTGTCGAGATGGTCGACCAGGTAGATCTCGTCGCGGATCAGGTGCGAGCTCGCGAGCAGCAGGTCGCTGGCTTCGTCGCGGGAGATCGAGAATTCGCTCTGGAACATCGCCAGCAGCTCGCGCTTCTGGTCGGACGTGATGGCGCCGTCGGCCTTGGCGACGCCGAGCAGCAGCAGCGCCGCGACATCGATCGGCCGCTCCAGCTTGTAGATGGGACGCATGCCGTAGCTGCGGCTCCATTGCCAGCGCCGATAGGCCAGGAACGGGTTGAGCGAGCTGAAGTGGAAGCCGGAGCGTTGCAGCGAGTTCAACGCCCAGAGCAACCCGGCCACGGCCGTGATCACCGCGATCACGATATGCATGGATGTCCTCCCTTACCCCGCGCGCAGGGTATCACCGTCCGGCTTGCCGGCACGGTCACAGGTCGCATTTTCTAGCCGCCCAGCGGAACCTCGCGCCATTGGCGCAGGGCTGGGAAATACAGCGCCGCCCGGACCCGCTCGCCCGGGCGGAAGGCGCGCATCAGGCGGGCGTAGCGCTCCAGCTGCGGCCGGTAGCGCGTCACCTCTTCGTCCAGGAACGCTTCGAGCCCGCCGCCCTCGTGGGTGCTGGTCTTGAAGTCGACGACCCAGCGCTGGCCGGTCTCGTCGACGAACGTGCGGTCGATGACGCCTTCGAGGATCTGCCCGTCCACCACGCCGCTCAGCGCCAGCTCGGATGAAGCCTCGCCCAGCGGTGCGTCGATGCCGAGCAGCCAGCGGCCGCGCTCGTCGGCCAACGTGTTCTCCATCGCGGCAATGACGCGCTCGCATGCAGCGGCACAGCGATCCGACGGAACGCCCAGCTCCGCCAGCTCGGCCACCAAGCGCGTGCGCGCCAGGCGCATTGCATCGGGCGACACCTGCACGCCCGGCCGGCAGATGCGATCGAGCTCGCGATGGACCAGCGTGCCGACGTGACGGCTCACCTGCGACACCCAATCGAACACTGGACGGTCGATCTCGATGTCGACCACCTCCGCAGCGCCACCCGAGGTCGTCTGTTGCGTGCGCGGCGGCCGCCATTCGAGCGGCAGCCGGCGCAGCTTCTGCGGGGGCGCAGGCTTGTAGCCCGCCGGAATCTGCGCAGAGGGTTCGGTTTCCCAGAACTGAGTCTCGACGGCGCCCCACAACATCTTGAGCATCGAGCCGCGCCGCGGGTCATCGACGACCAGCCGGCCGTCGCGCTCCTTCGCCGTGGCGTTGCCCAGGATATGCAGGTCGCGTTTCGCGCGAGTGACGGCGACGTAAAGCAAGCGAGCGCGCTCGCGCGAGACACGACGTCGCTCCAGCAACTCGATCCAGCGATAGATCGGATCGGGATCGCCGCCGTCGGGCTTCACGGGCGCGAGCACCATGCCGCCTTGCGGTCCGGCAACACGAGCCCAGCGCAGCAGCTCGCGGTTGTAGTTCGGCAGGTAGCGCTGCAAGCCCGGCACGATGACCGTGTCGAACTCCAGGCCCTTCGCCGCGTGGATCGTCATCACCTCGACGCGCGCCGAGCCTGCGAACCGCGCGTTCGCGAACAAGCGGAACAGCTGCTCTTCCAGCCGGGCCACGTCGTCGAGATCGGCGACGTTCTCGATCTGCTCCAGCCGTGCGAGATACGCCTCGGCGTCGTCGAGATCGTCGACCCGGGTCAGCGTCGCGGGTCCCCCGAGCGCATTCCAGGTGCGCTCGATCCAGATGCGCAGCGGCCAGCGGCCGCGCTCGGCGAGCGCCGCAGACAGGATCTGCCACGTGCGCGCGAGCCGTGTGCGCCCGTCGTCGGACAAGCGCCCCTCGGAGAACAGATCGTCGTGCTTCGCTCCGAGCGCACGCGGGATGGCTTCGTCGATCGTCGTCGTCGACTGGCCGACGAGTGAGTGCAGATCCGCCAGCGTCAGCCCGCACCACGGTGCGCGCAGCACCGACAACCAGGCTGTGCGATCCGCGACGTGCACCAGAGCGCGCGTCAATGCGATGAGGTCCTGCACGACGGGGCGGTCGCGCAGCTGCTCGATCTCGATTGCCTGGAAGTCGACAGCCGCGGCCGTCAGCTCGCGTGCGATGGCATCGACGTGAGTTCGCGCAGCGACGAGAATTGCGATGCGCCCATCCGTGGATTGCTCCAGCGCGTCGCGAACGATCGAGACGACGCGCGCCGCTTCGATGTCCTCGTCGGCGTTGACGAATGAATGAACGTGCACGCCGCCACCGAGATCCGCCACTGTCGAAGTACTGGGGCTGTATTGAACTGCGCCCTGCTCCGCGTCATTGCGCGCCGCCAGCACCGCCGGGAATGACTGGTTGACCCAATCGACAATGGCAGGTGTCGAGCGGAAGTTCGCTTCCAGCCGCAGCGGCTCGAGACGCAGATTGCGCAGGCCATGCTGCTGCAGATCGATGAACAGGCCGACCTCGGCCTGGCGGAAGCGGTAGATGGACTGCATCGGGTCGCCGACGCAAAACAATGTGCGGCCGTCGCCATCCGCCCAGCCGCCGGTCAGCCTCTCCAGCAGATCGAGCTGACTGAACGACGTGTCCTGGAATTCGTCGACCAGGATGTGTTGCAGGCGATAGTCGAATGCCAGCGCGAGATCTGTCGGCTCGTCAGCCGTTCCCAGCGCGCGCAGCGCCCGCAACGCGATTTCGACGTAGTCCGCCTTACCCTGGCTTTGAAACACGACCTGTAACTCGGCGGCGGCCGCGGGCAGCAACTCGAGCAGGGCTTCGAGCATTCGCCACTGGTCGTCGCTGTAGACCGGGTCGGGCAGCGTGCGCAGTGTCGCAAGGTCTTCCGTCAGCCGCTGATCGGTGCCGAGTGAGCGCAGCATCTGGTGCATGCGCTCCTTGACGTCGCGATTGGTCGTCGGAAATCCCTGGCGCACGCTGACGCTGTCGTAGAACTCATCCTTGAAGCGATCCTTCTTGAAGAGCATCGACGCGATTTCGCGCCAGACCGGCAACGCTGCACTCACAGGCAGGAGCGGCGATTCATGCGCGGCGCACGCTTCCAGAACAGTACGCATCGCCGCAGACACCCGATCGTCGTTGAGGAGATTGCGAGCGGAGTAACGGCGTAGCTGCAGCAGCGTCTCGCAACGATCCTTGCCGAGCGCTTCCCACAGCGCCTGCAGATGACTTTCGACCAGGCGGGTCAGCGTCGCCTGCAACGTCGCACGCAGGTCCGTACTCGCCCGCGCGTGCATGACGATGTGCAGCCACTGATCGCGCTTCGCGAGCAGATCGTTGAGCAGCTGGATCAGCCGCTCCACCCGATTGCCGAGATGCATCACCAGCACTTCCAGATGAGCCGCGACCGGCGAGCCGTCGCCGAGGCGTTCGAGCAGCCGGCGCCCGGCCAGTTCGTACAGCGGCGCCATGTCGGTCGTCGGCTCCAGCGCCGCACCGGTGCCGGCAATGACCGGAAGGCGTCGAGCGAGCGCAGCGTTCAGCGCATCGATGGTCTGGATCCGCAGACGCGCCGGATGCTGCATCAGTTGCCAGCCACGCTCCGTGTCGATCGTTCGGACTGCGCGCGCAAGCTCCCAAGTCGAGCGCTTGTGTTCCGACTCCGGCGGCGGCGCATCGGCACTCTGCAGCGCCTGCAGAATGCGGGCGCGCATCTCGGCAGCTGCCTTACGTGTGAAGGTGATTGCGAGGATCTGCTCGGGCGACTCGACGGTCGCGAGCAGCCGCAGGTAGCGCTGCGTCAACAGCTCGGTCTTGCCCGAGCCCGCCGGCGCCTGGACGATGAACGAGCGCCGTGGATCCAGCGCCGCGCTGCGTGCTGCCGCGTCGCTAATCATCGGGCGTGAACTCCGGCTCGGGCTCGCTGAGGGCGAGATCGTTGATGCGGCAGAATGTGCTCAAGTGGCAGGTCGTGCACTCGAACGGCAGCGGATCGACATTCGACTCGCCCGCAACGTAACGCTCTGCCAGACGCGTCAGCGAGAAGCGCCAGTAGTGCATCAGCGCCTGCCAGTCGCTGGGATCGCCGAGGTCGATGCGCACGCCATTCGGATAGACCCATACGCCATCGCCGATATTGCTGCCGTCGCTCCAGCCCCGATACTCGACGGCGCCCGGCGTGAGCACGACGAACGAGAGTGCGCGCAGCCGATCAGCATGGGCGAGCCCGTAGAGCGGCAGCTGGGGACTGCGAGGCCGGCCAGGCAGCACGTCGAGCCAGCCGCGCGGTCGATGCACGCCACCGACCTTGTAGTCGATCAGTAGCTCGCCGCCGGACGCGAGCTCATCGATGCGATCCGGCCGCAGCGTGATCGAAAGTCCACCGATCACGAACTGCTCCGATGCTTCGGCGAGGCGCACTGCGAATGATGGTCGCAACTTCTCCAACGCGAGCAGTCGCAGGACTTGCCGTACGCAGCTCTCGATTTCGAGCGCCGCGAGCCGGTGGCGATAACGAATGTCACCCGGCAGTGCCTGAGCGGCGTGACGCTGTGCGCTGTCGCGAACCTGCCGTTCGATCTCGCCGTCCTCGGTCACCAGCAGGTGTTCCTGGGTTCGGAACGTCGCCCAGATCTCCTCCAGCACGCGATGCAGAAGCGCGCCGCGATCCACGGGCTCGACGCCGAGACTCACGCGCGGCATCGGCTGGGCGCGCAAGCGAATCTCCGCCTGTGCACGAAACGGACAGCGCGACTGCAACTCGACCGTACGAGCGCCGCCGCGCGCCTCGCTCACCGACAACGGCGGCGCGCGATCATCGCGTAACGTGTGCAACGGCGGCCGTTCTTCGAAGAGCACGCGACGCAGCGATGCTGCGGGCGCGGCCTGCTGCTCACGCTCCTTCGCGGTTACGATTCGATCCAGCAGCGGACTGCGCCCCAGCCGCACGTCGCCATCTCGCTTCGGCCAGCTCAACACGACCTTCGGGGCGCTATCCGTCCAGCGCTGCAGCTGTGTCGTCGCCTGCCTCAGCACTCCACTCGCAGTGGCCTCCGGAATACCCGCGGTGCGTTGTAGCTCCAGCGGGATCAGCGCATCCGGATTGACCGGCGCAGGAATGTGATCGGCGTCGAGACCGGTCACCCATAGCGCATCGAACAGCATGCCGGCGCTCGTGGTGCTGTCGATCACGGTGACTGCCGCGCTCGCCGTCTCGGGCTCGAATGGCGTATCGCTCAGCAGATCGCGCAGGCACGCGAGCGCTTCCTGCAGGCTCATGCGTCCCGTGACCGCATCGAGCGCGCCGAACTCCGCGAGTACGCCGTGAAACTTCTCGAGCGTCTGGTGCTCGACGCTGCTCAATGTGCGATCGCCAGGCCACCCCGACGCCTGCCACAGCGCATGGAAATTCTCAGCCCAACCGCTCGCGGGTCCGCTGCTCAGGCCGCGCACGACGGCATTCACGTCGCGCGCAGCGACCTGCAGCTGCGGGCAGTCAGTCAATGCCGCCCAGCGCTCGATCTCGAGCCAATTCCAGCGATCGCGTTGCTCGTCGCGCAGTCGGCGATCGGCGAGTGCACGCTGCGAGCGTTCGGCGTGACCGCCGTCGATGAACGGACATCGCAGCAATCGCCCTGCATCGGTACTCGTGCACTCCCGCGCTGCGAGCTGCAAGACGAGCAGCGCTGCATCGACGAGCGGATAGTCTGACATCGGCACCGGCGCTGCGAGCACGACAGGAATCGACAGGGAGCCGCTCAACGTCTGACGGGCAGCCGGCACGAACACGTCCTCGAACACACGCCGCACTTCTTCGCGACGCGCGGCGAGATCGCCGATGATCACGCCTACGTTCCCTGCTCCCGCCGCGACCTGGTCGCGAGCCCACTGCGCGGCGAGATCGAGCTCGGCGGTCGCGTCGTCGGCAGCGATGATGTCGATGTCGATCGTATCCTGCGGAGACGCTGCGATCTCGACGACGCGTTCCTGTGCACGCCAACGATCGAGCAAGCGCGTCATCGCCGGTGGCATCGCGTCGAAGCCCGCAAATGCAATGCGCTCCTCCGGGATCAATGCGGAGTCATGCGCCCAATGTGCAAGCTGCGTTTCGTCGACCGCATCGATGGCCGCGCAGCGGCGCTCGAATTCGCGACACCACGCGTACAGCGCCTGTGCTTCGGGCGAATCGAAGGCCTGCAGCTTCTCCAGCGGAATCAGGTAATCGTGCAGCCGGCGCCAGCTGCGGCCTGCCAGTCGTGCAGCGCTCGCGGGACTGAGCAGCTCGCGGGCAACGCGGCTGCTCGCGACGACTTCGTCCCAGAGAATCCGCGCCTGGGTCGCGGTGAGTACGCGCGCTCGGGCAGTGGGCCGTGAGCCCGACGCCCGAGCTTCGAGATGCTGCTGCCGCAGCCACGCGCTCCACGGCAATACTCGCGGCGTGCGCCACGCACTCAAACCCTGTTGCTGAGCGTGGCGTGCGTAGCCGAGCCGGATGGCATGCGCCAGCCGACGGCTGGCCGTGAGGACGGCGACGTCGTGCTCGAGGAGAGAGTAGAGATGCACTCTACTTCGTGACGATCCGCAGCTCGGGGGCGGGACGCGAGACCGGCTCGGCGCCGGCCGCGTAGCTGTCGAGCAGCTCCTCCATGCGGCGGAACACTTCGGCGAGCACTTCGGCGCGCGGCAGGTTCGTGATCCGGAAGTGCGTCTTGTAGGGCGTGTTGAAACTGGTGCCGGGCGCCAGCAGCACGTGCTTGTGCTCGAGCAGGTCCATCGCGAACTGCTGATCGGTGAATTCGGGCAGCACGCCGTCTTTCACGCCGACAAACGCGTAGAGCGCGCCGCGCGGCGCGCAGACCTGCAGATACTTGCTCGCAGCCACGCCATCGATGATCGCCTGCCGCGACTGGAACAGCCGGCCGCCCGGACGGGTCAGCTCATAGATGCTCTGGTAGCCGCCGAGCGCCGTCTGCACAGCCCACTGCCCCGGCACGTTGCTGCACAGCCGGAGCGATGAGAGCTTGTCCATCGCATGCAGATAATCGCGCGCGCCTTCGACCTCGCCCGAGAACACGGCCCAGCCGACGCGATAACCGCACGCGCGATAGACCTTCGACAGACCCGCGAGCGTGCAGCACAACGTGCCGTGGACCAGTTTCGCCATCGGCACGAACTCGGCGTCGCCGTACAGCACCTGGTCGTAGATCTCGTCGCTGAACACCACGAGATGATGGCGCTCGGCGATCTGCGCGATCGCCTCGAGCGTGGCGCGTGAGTACACGGCGCCGGTCGGATTGTTCGGATTGATGACCACGATCGCGCGCGTGCGGCTGGTGACCAGCGCCTCGATGTCGCGCGGATCGGGCTCGAAGTTGTTCTCGGGCCGGCACGGGTAATGAATCGCGCGGCCGCGATTGAGGTTCACCGCCGCCGTCCACAGCGGATAGTCCGGGCTCGGCACGAGCACTTCGTCGTCGGTGGACAGCAGAGCACGCAGCACCAGGTCGATCAGCTCGCTGACGCCGTTGCCCATGAAAACTTCTTCGGCAGTCACGCCGCGCACGCCGCGGCTCTGCTGCTGCATCACGACCGCTTCGCGCGCCGGGAACACGCCCTTCTGATGACAATAGGCTTCGCTCGACTTGAGGTTCTCGATCATCGCGAGCCGCATGGTCTCCGGCGTGCGGAAGCCGAACAGCCCGGGATTGCCGATGTTGAGCGGGATGATGTCGTAACCGAGCCGCTCCATCTCGTGCGCGCGCCGTGCAAGATCACCGCGAATTTCGTAGCGGACGTTGGCGAGACTGGAGCTGGGACGGATCGTGCGCATGGGAGCTAAACGATAGCAGATCAGTGCTCCATCAGCAGCGAGCCGAAGCCGTCGACTTTGTCCTCGATGCCGCTGCTGCGCAGTGCATGCCAGTACGTGCAGGTGTTCACTGCCAGCACGGGTTTGCCAAGCCAGCGCTCGGCTTCAGCCGCGACGTCGCCGAACGGCAGGTTCGTGCCCACCTGCAGGATCAGCTCGACGCTCGAATCGTCCACTTCCCGCACCGCGCGGCGCAGCCGCTCGGGGGATTCGTGCGCCATCAACAAAGGGCTGTTGCTCTTCAGGCCGAGCAGGTTGACGACTTCGAAGCCGCTGTCGCTGAACGCGCGCCGCACCTGAGCGTCGCCGGACGGCATATAAGGAGTGATGAGGCTGATGCGGCGAACGCCGCCGTAACGTTGAATCGCGGCCAGGCAGGCCTGCGCACCGAGAATGACCTTCACTCCCGCTCGCGATTCGAGGTGCGCCTGCAGCGCACCGGCATCCATCACGCCCTCCCAGAACGTTTCCGCGGACATGCCGAGGATCACGGCGCCGGGCGAGCACGCCATGACTGTCGCGAGCGCGCCTTCGATCGAGGCACGCACCTGCGTCATCATCGATTCGAACTCGCTCTCGGTGCCGACCGGCGTGTCGGGAATGACGACCCGCGCCATCTGGTTGGTGACGCCCTTCGGCCGCATGGCGTCGAACTCCGGCTGCACCACGGTGTTGGTGGCGGGCGCCAGCACGCCGAATTTGAAGCGAGGAGCGAGTGCGTCGGGCATGGCGGCTAGTCTACCCGCTCCTCCTTACACACCGCGGCAGCGATATTCCGCTCTGTAGGATCCGTCACATCTGGCCGGCGCATCCGGGCTGGTTTGACTCCGCCGGCCGATTTCCCTTACCGTGGCGCGCCGCCGTCCGGCGGCACTTTTTTCTCCTACGGAGCCTAAGGTGTGAGCAAGATTCTGGTGGGCCTGAAACGGGTCGTGGACTACAACGTCCGCGTCCGCGTCAAGCCGGACGGCACGGGTGTCGTGACCGACGGCGTCAAGATGAGCATCAACCCCTTCGATGAGATCGCGCTCGAAGAGGCGCTGCGCATCAAGGAGAAAGGCGGCGCCACCGAAGTCATCGTCGTCAGCATCGGCCCTGCCGACACCCAGCAGCAGCTGCGCACCGGCCTCGCGATGGGCGCGGATCGCGCCATCCTGGTCCAGACCGACGGCACGGTCGAGCCGCTCGCCGCGGCGCGCATCTTCCTCAAGCTGGTCGAGAAGGAATCGCCGCAGCTGGTGATCCTCGGCAAGCAGGGCATCGATGACGACAACAACCAGACCGGCCAGATGCTCGCCGCGCTATGGAACCGGCCGCAGGCGACGTTCGCGTCGAAGGTCGAGTTCGACGGTGCGAAGGCCAAGGTGACTCGCGAAGTCGACGCCGGCCTCGAGACGATCGAGGTCGATCTGCCCGCCGTCATCACCACCGACCTGCGCCTGAACGAGCCGCGCTACGTGAAGCTGCCGGACATCATGAAGGCCAAGAAGAAGCAGCTCGACACGCTGGCCATCGCCGATCTCGGCGTCGATGCCGGCGCGCAGTTCAAGACGCTGAAGTACGAACCGCCCGCCTCGCGCTCGAAAGGCATCATGGTGAAAGACGTCGCCGGGCTGGTGGAAGCGCTCAAGCAGAAGGGCATTTTGTAATGGCCAAGATTCTCGTCGTTGCCGAGCATGCGAACGGCAAGCTCAACCCCGCCACCGCCAAGTGCGTGGCGTGCGCCAGCGGCATCCAGGGCGCGGAGATCGACGTCGCGGTGCTCGCCGCGGACGCCGGCGCCGTCGCAAAAGAGGCTGCTGCCATCCAGGGCGTGAAGCGCGTGTTGAAGATCGAGAACGCAGCGAATGCTGAGCCGCTCGCCGCCGTGCTCGCGCCGCAGGTCGCCGCCGCTGCTGCGAACTACACGCACGTGTTCGGTCCGTCGACGACGTTCGGCAAGGACCTGATGCCGCGCGTTGCCGCGCTGCTCGGCGTCGGTCAGCTCAGCGACATCATGGCGGTCGAGTCCGAGTACAAATTCCGCCGCCCGGTTTACGCGGGCAACGCGGTCATCACTGTGGAAGCGTCCAAGGACAAGAAGCTCGTGGCCACTGTGCGCACGGCGTCCTTCCAGCCCGCCGCTGCCGGCGGCAACGCGAGCGTCGAGTCCGCGAACGTTTCGGCCGAGTTGCCGACGCATACGCGTTTCGTCACGCGCTCCGTTGCAAAGACCGGCCGTCCGGATCTGCAGACCGCCTCGCGTGTCGTCTCGGGGGGTCGCGCGCTCGGCAGCGCCGACAGCTTCAAGATCATTTACAGCCTGGCGGACAAGCTGGGTGCAGCCGTGGGCGCGTCACGCGCCGCCGTCGATGCAGGCTATGCAGCGAACGACCTGCAAGTGGGCCAGACCGGCAAGATCATCGCGCCGGAACTGTACGTCGCGATCGGCATCTCGGGTGCGATCCAGCACCTCACGGGCATCAAGGATGCCCGCACGATCGTCGCGATCAACAAGGACAGCGAGGCGCCGATCTTCGAGGTCGCCGACATCGGTCTGGTCGGCGACCTGTTCACGATCCTGCCGGAGCTGGAGAAGGCCCTGCCGGGCTAGAGCCCGGCCTGATCAGATCAGAGCTGCGAGAGAGCGTGCTCGGCGCTGGAGACTTTGAACTCGCCTTTCGCCTCCACGTTCACCTGCTTGACGACGCCGTTGTCGATCACGAGCGAGAAGCGCTGACCGCGCATGCCCATGCCGAAGCCGGTCGCGTCGAGCTCGAGGCCCAGCGCCTTGGTGTACTCGCCGTTGCCGTCGGCCAGCATGTCGACCTTGCCGTCGGTGTTCTGGGACTTGCCCCACGCCTTCATCACGAACGCATCGTTCACCGAGAGGCACGCGATCGTCGCGACGCCCTTGCTCTTGAGATCAGCCGCCTTCTCGACGAAGCCGGGCAGATGCTTGGCGTCGCAGGTGGGCGTGAACGCGCCCGGCACCGAGAACAGCACGACCTTCTTTCCCTTGAAGTACTCGTCAGCGCTCACCTTCTGCGGTCCGTCCGCCGTAGCGAGCGTGAGCGTTCCGGACGGCATCTTGTCTCCGACTTTGATGGGCATGATTCGAGTCTCCTGGAAGTGAGCGCGCGATTGTAGCGGACTGTCACTCTTACAAGAGACGCAATGCGCCGCGCGCTCCCAGAATGTGCGACCGCATGAGCGCCGCGCTCCAATCCCCATCGCGCGCTTCCAGCGCACGGACGATCTCCAGGTGGTGGGAGGCGCTGCGGATCAGATCCTCGTCCTGGTAACTCACGAAGGTCTTCATCATCAGCGGGGCTTCGATCAGCGAGGACAGCGCACCGACCAGGCGCGCGCTGCCGGCGAACTCGTGGATGCGGCGGTGGAACTGGCTGTTGAGATCACCTACACGCTCCAGGTAACCCTCCGTCTTGCTCAGCGTCTCGTGGTACTGATCCTCGGCGAGTGCGCGCAGCTCGGTGATGCCCTCGGCTGTCATGCGGCGCGCGGCGCGGGCGGCGCCGTAGGATTCGAGCAGCGCGCGCAGCTCGAACACGTCGTCGCGATCCTCGGCGGTCCACTCGGCGACGATCGCGCCCTGGTGCGGAATGAACTCGAGCAACCCTTCCGCATGCAACTTCCGGAGGGCCTCGCGCACGGGAGTACGGCTTACGCCGGCAACGGCGGCGACTTCCTGCTCCGTGATGCGGCACGCGGCGGGATACACGCCGCGTACGATTCGCTCGCGGACGGTCTGGTAAGCCTTGTCCACTGCTTTGGCCATGGTTTTCCCTTCGTATGTATTTGTAGGGGCCGTCAGGCGGCCCGATGGGCGGTGAGTGTATACGGGGTGAGTTCATCGAGGACAGCCGGAACGACCGTCGGCGGTGACGCTGCGGGCCGTCCGCACGGCCATCCGACGGCCCGAAGCGGGGCCACCGGCGATCTAACAACGTGATGAGGTTCTTTCGCTAAGCCGCTGATCGTTTGGGGAATCCGCCGGCCTTCGAAACCATGCTCGGGACCGGCTTGCCCCGCTGCTCCTGCAGCCAGCGGGCGGTGTCGATCAGCTTGCCGAGGTCGATGCCTGTCTCGAATCCGCTACGCGACAACATGTACAACAGATCCTCGGTCGCCACGTTGCCGGTGGCGTTCGGGGCGAACGGACACCCGCCGATCCCGCCGACGCTGGCGTCCAGGGTCTGCACGCCGGCCATCACGGCTGCATACGCATTGGCGACGGCTGTATTCCGAGTGTTGTGGAAATGGCAGCGCAGCGGCACGCCGTTCAAGGCCGGCAGGAGTTGTTCGACCAACGCCGTGACCTGGGCCGGCACCGCCACACCGATTGTGTCGGCGATGGCGATCTCGACAGGCTTCCCAGTCGCCAGCCGGCGTGCGATCTCGACGACCCGTGCGGCTGCCACCTCCCCTTCGAACGGGCAACCAAAGCACACCGAGATGGTCACCTGCGCCCGGATGCCCGCTGCGTGCGCGAGAGGCGCGATCTCTTCCCAGGCGGCAATCGTTTCCTCGATCGACGCGCCCTGATTGCGTTGCGCGAAGCTGTCGGTCGCAGCGGTCACCATGCCGATCTCGGTGCAGCCCGCCGCGAGAGCCCGATCGAAGCCGCGGCGATTCAGCACCAGCCCGACGTATTGCACGCCCGGACGGCGCGGCAGACCCGCGAGCACCGCTTCGGCATCGGCCATCTGCGGCACGCGCTTGGGATTTACGAAGCTCGCCACTTCGACCCGGCGCACGCCGGCGTCGACCAGCCGGCCGATGAGCTCGAGCTTGATCGGCGTCGCCAGCACTTCCGGCTCGCTTTGCAAGCCGTCACGCGGGCCGACTTCGACGATTTCGATGTGGCTGGACATGCTCTACACCTCGCAATCAGTCACAGCGCCGCGCGAAGCGCTGCTGACGACGCGTGCGTACTTCGCCAGCACACCTTTGCGCGCATACGGCGCCGGCGCACGCCACTCGCTGCGACGCTGGGCGAGTGTTTCCGCGGGAACGTCGAGCCGCATTTCGCGCGTCTGTGCATCGATAGTGATGGCATCGCCGTCCCTTACAAGTGCGATGGGACCGCCGACAGCGGCCTCCGGCGCGATGTGTCCGACAACGAAGCCGCGGCTGCCGCCGGAGAAGCGGCCGTCCGTGATCAGCGCAACCTGGTCGGCGAGGCCACGGCCCGCGATCGCGCTCGTCGGACTCAGCATCTCGCGCATGCCCGGCCCGCCCTTCGGTCCTTCGTAGCGAATCACCACGACGTCGCCCCCGGCGACTTTGCCGTCGAGGATGGCCTGCACCGAGGCTTCCTCCCCGTCGAACACGCGAGCGCGGCCCGTGAAGGACAAGCCTTCCTTGCCGGTGATCTTCGCGACCGCGCCTTCCGGCGCGAGGTTGCCGTACAGCACGACCAGGTGACTGTCGGGTTTGATGGGATTCGAGAAGGCCCGCACGATGTCCTGGCTCTTCGGATACGGCTTCACCGATTTCAGGTTCTGCGCGAGTGTCTTGCCGGTGACAGTGAGGCAGTCGCCGTGCAGCAACCCTTCCTGCAGCAGCGTCTTCATGAGCGGCTGGATTCCGCCGATGCGGATCAGCTCGGACATCATGTATTTGCCGCTGGGCTTCAGATCCGCGAGCACCGGGACGCGTTTGCCGATGCGCGTGAAGTCGTCGAGCTCGAGCGGCACGTTCGCCGCATGCGCCATCGCCAGCAGATGCAGCACTGCATTGGTCGAGCCGCTGAGTGCGATCACGACTGCAATCGCATTCTCGAACGCCTCGCGCGTGAGAATCTGCGACGGCGTGATGCCCGCCTTCACGAGCCGCACGACTGCCCTGCCCGCGTCCTCACAGTCCTTGATCTTGTGGCGCGAGACAGCTTCCTGCGCCGAGCTGTTCGGCAAGCTCATGCCGAGCGCTTCGATCGCCGAGGCCATCGTGTTCGCCGTGTACATGCCCGCGCAGCTGCCGGGGCCCGGGATCGCCGTGCGCTCGATCTCGCTCATCTCGCGCGCCGAGATCGCACCGGTCGCGAACGCGCCGCGCGCTTCGAACACCGAGATGATGTCGCGGCGCTTGGCGCCGGGCCGGATCGTGCCGCCGTATACGAACACCGACGGGCGATCGAGCCGCGCGAGCGCAATCAAGCAGCCCGGCATGTTCTTGTCGCAGCCGCCGATCGCCACGACGCCATCGAAGCCCTGCGCGCCGGAGACGGTCTCGATCGAGTCCGCGATGACTTCGCGCGAGACCAGCGAATAACGCATGCCGGGCGCGCCGTTCGAGATGCCGTCGGACACGGTGATGGTGCCGAACGTGGTGCTCTTGCCGCCGGCCTTGTCGACCGCAGCCGCTGCTGCACGCGCCAGCTTGTCGATGTGCATGTTGCAAGGAGTCAGGTTGCTCCACGTCGAAGCAACGCCGATCGCCGGTTTCTTGAAGTCGGCATCCTTGTAACCGACGGCGCGCAGCATCGCGCGGCTCGGCGCCTGTTTCAGGCCATCGACGACTTCACTGGAATATCGACGCGGATCGACCGGGGTCCGGGGCTTGCGCTCGCGAGTCATTCTCTCTATCCACCTGTCCGTTTCTTCTTGCCTTCGTGCAGGCCGGCGATGCGCATCGCCAGCTCCAGCGCCTGCTCGTAGTTCAGGCGCGGATCGACTTGTGACTTGTATGCGCGCGCGAGGTCGGCATCGGTGAGGCCGCGCGCGCCGCCGGTGCACTCGGTGACGTCCTCGCCGGTCAGCTCGAAGTGCACGCCGCCGAGCCAGGACCCGAGCTCGCGATGGATGCGGAACGCCGCCTCGACCTCGGCGACGATGTTCTCGAAGCGCCGCGTCTTCACTCCCGAGCTCGACGTCTCGGTATTGCCGTGCATCGGATCGCAGACCCACAGCACCGGGCTGCCGGTGGCGCGCACCGCCTGGATCAGCGGCGCGAGATGCTGCTCGATGTTCTTGACGCCCATGCGATGGATCAGCACCAGCCGCCCCGGCTCGTTGCGCGGGTTGAGCGTCGCGATCAGGCCCTGCACCCATTCGGCGCTCATCGACGGACCGACCTTGATGCCGACCGGGTTGGAAATGCCGCGGAAGAACTCGACGTGCGCGCCGTCCAGCGCTGCCGTGCGCATGCCGATCCACGGCAAGTGCGTCGACAGGTTGTACCAGCGCTGCTGGCGCTCGATGAAACGCGTCTGCGCCTGCTCATACGGCAAGTGCAGCCCTTCGTGACTCGTATAGAAGCTGACCCGATTCGCTTCGTGGATCGGCGCGCGGCTGGTCGCTTCGAAGAAATCCAGGGAATCGGAAATTGCCTGCACGATGCGCTCGTAGGCGTCCTTCAACGGCGAGTGGCGTACGAAATCCAGGTCCCAGTACTCCGGGTGGTGCAGATCGGCGAACCCGCCATCGATCAGGGCGCGCACGAAGTTCAGGGTCAGCGCGGCGCGCTCGTAGCCCCGCAGCAGCAGCTCGGGGTCGGGATTGCGCTCCTGGGCCGTGAAGCCCGGGCGGTTGATGTTGTCGCCGCGGTAGCTCGGCAGCGTCACGCCGTCGCGCGTCTCGGTGTCCGCGGAGCGCGGCTTGGCGTATTGGCCGGCCATGCGGCCGATGCGCACGACGGGCTTGCGCAGGCCGTAAACCAGCACCAGGCTCATCTGCAGCAGGATCTTGAGCTTCTTCGCGATCTTGTCGGACTCGCAGTCCTCGAAAGTCTCGGCGCAGTCCCCACCTTGGAGAATGAAGCGCTCGCCGCGCTGGGCCGCCGCGATGTGCTCGCGCAGCGCCTCGATCTCCCAGGAGACGACCAGCGGCGGCATCCGCGCAAGGGACGCGATCGTCCGCTGCAGGGCCGCTGTGTCGGTATACGTGGCCTGCTGCTGTGCCGGCTTGCTTTGCCAGCTGGCCGGATGCCATTGAATCAGGTCGGGATTACGAGTCATGGGCGCAGCGTAGCATTCCCGCTAGAATGCCCGCCTTTTTTCGGGAGGTCGCATGCCCAAAGTTCTCATCCTCGGCGCCGGCAAGATCGGAGCGCTCATCTCCGGCCTGCTCGCCGAGTCCGGCTCGTACGAAGTGCATCTCGCAGACGTGAGCGGCGAAGCTGCCAATGCCGTGGTGAACGCCCACCGCTTCCCGAACCTGCACGCGCATACGCTCGATGCCTCGGACGGGCCGTCGCTGGATGCGCATCTCAAGAAGCATCCGGTCGACGCGGTGATCTCGGGCCTGCCCTACTACTGCAACATCGCGGTCGCCGAGGCGGCGCGGCGCGCGGGCATCGGTTATTTCGATTTGACGGAAGACGTGGAGGTCACGCGCGCGGTCCGCAAGATCTCCGCCGGCGCCAAGCAGGCGTTCGTGCCCCAGTGCGGCCTGGCGCCCGGGTTCATCTCGATCGCCGCGAACGAGCTGATCGGTCACTTCGACGAGCTGCGCACGGTGAAGTTGCGCGTCGGCGCCCTGCCCCAGCATCCGAACAATGTCCTGAAGTACTCGCTGACCTGGTCGACCGAGGGACTGATCAACGAGTACGGCAACCCCTGTGAAGCCATCGTCGACGGCCGGCGCATCGAAGCCGCTCCGCTCGAAGGACTCGAGGAGATCGAGATCGACGGCACGCTGTACGAGGCGTTCAACACCTCCGGCGGCCTCGGCTCGCTCGCCGAGACCTACGGCGCGCGCACGCAGGTCATGGACTACAAGACCATGCGCTACCCGGGTCACTGCGAGCAGATGCGCCTGCTGATGAACGACCTGAAGCTGAATCACGACCGCGGCACGCTCAAGCGCATCCTCGAGAACGCGGTCCCGCAGACCTTGCAGGACGTCATCGTCATCTACGTCGCGGTAACCGGCAAACAGGACGGCGAGCTGCGCGAAGAGAACTACGTCAACAAGGTGTATCCGCAGATGATCGCCGGACGCCTGTGGTCTGCGATCCAGGTGACGACAGCGGCCGGCATCACTGCGGTCGTCGATCTCGTCATGACCAGCGGCGGCAAGCACACCGGCTTCGTGCGCCAGGAAGACTTCCGCCTGCAGGACGTCCTGCAGAACCGCTTCGGCAAGCACTACGCTTCCACCAACGGCAAGGAAATCTCCGCGCACGTCGTCGTCAGCGGCCAGGCTGGCCACCAGCGCGCCGGGCATCGGCGCTGAGGTTCATTCCATGCGTGACATTCTTTCTTCTTTGGGACTCTCCGAGCTGAACGCGGGCACCTGGTCGCAGGACGGCGGCTGGTCGAAGGACACGAGCGGCCCGATCATCGAGTCGATCAACCCGGCGACCGGCGAGCTGCTCGGCCGCGTGCGCAGCGCAACGGCCGCGGACTACGAGCGCGTGATCGTTTCCGCGCGCAAGGCGTTCGAGCAGTGGCGCATGATTCCGGCGCCGAAGCGCGGCGAAGCCGTGCGCCTGATCGGCGAAGAGCTGCGCGCCCACAAGAGCGCGCTCGGAAGCCTCGTGACGCTGGAAACCGGCAAGATAAAGGCCGAGGGCGACGGCGAAGTGCAGGAGATGATCGACATCGCCGACTTCGCGGTCGGCCAGTCGCGCATGCTGTACGGCCAGACGATGCACTCGGAGCGACCGATGCACCGCATGTACGAGCAGTGGCATCCGCTCGGCATCGTCGGAATCATCAGCGCGTTCAACTTCCCGGTCGCGGTGTGGTCGTGGAATGCCTTCCTCGCGGCCGTGTGCGGCGACGCGTGCATCTGGAAGCCCTCGCCGAAAGCGCCGCTGTGCGCGATCGCGGTCCAGAACATCGTGAACAAGGTATGCGAGCGGCAGGGACTGCCGGCGATCTTCCAGCTGTTCATCAGCGCAGGCACCGAGCTCGCGGAGAAGTTCGTCGACGACCGCCGCGTCGACCTGGTTTCGTTCACGGGCTCGACGGCGGTCGGCCGCAAGGTCGGCGAGCGCGTCGCGGCGCGTCTCGGCAGGAGCCTGCTGGAGCTGGGCGGCAACAACGCGATCATCGTCGACGAGTTCGCCAATCTCGACCTCGCCGTGCCGGCGATCGTGTTCGGCGCGGTCGGCACCGCCGGCCAGCGCTGCACCAGCACGCGTCGCGTGTTCGTGCACGAATCGCGATCGAAGGAGCTCGGCGAGCGGCTCGCCAAAGCGTACTCGCAGGTCAAGATCGGCAATCCCATGGAGTCGGGAACGCTGATGGGGCCGCTGATCGATGAGCGCGCGGTCGCCAGCTACAGCAAGGCGATTCAATCGGTGCGCAGCGCAGGCGGCACCGTGCTGTGCGGCGACAAGGTGCGCTCAGGCAACTACGTCGAGCCGACGATCGTGCGTGCGAAGGGCGAATGGGACATCGTGCAGACGGAAACCTTCGCGCCGATCCTGTACCTGATCGAGTTCAAGACGCTGGATGAAGCCATCGCGATGCATAACGCTTCGCATCATGGCCTGTCGTCGTCGATCTTCACCGACCGGCTGCAGAACGCGGAGCGGTTCCTGTCGGCGATGGGCAGCGACTGCGGCATCGCGAACGTCAACATCGGCACGTCCGGTGCGGAAATCGGTGGCGCGTTCGGCGGCGAGAAGGACACCGGCGGCGGGCGCGAATCGGGTTCGGACAGCTGGAAGGCGTACATGCGCCGCCAGACGAACACGATCAACTGGAGCCTGCAGCTGCCGCTCGCTCAGGGAATCGACTTCAAAGTGGGGGCCTGAGCCCGCGCGATCTGCTCGGCGATCCGCTTCTCCGACACCGGAACGGCGGTCTTGAGGTCCTGCGCGAACAGCGAGACGCGCAGTTCCTCGATGAGCCATTGCAGGCGCGCGATTTCCGCGTGCTGCTCATCCCGGTGCACCCGCGTGCTCAGTTGTTCGAGCGCGCGCATCGCGGGCCGCACGCGCGCCGCCAGCTCGGCGTCGCGCTTCTGGTTTCCCGGCGCCTTGTCCAGGCGCCGGCCCAGCGCTTTCAGATAGCGCGGCAGGTGGTGCCACAGGACCGGCGGCACTCCGCTCGGAAAATTCGCGGGCACCAGAGTCTGCAGTTGCGCTCGCGCGTCCTGCTGCAATGCCTGGAACGTGGGGTTGTTCAGCGCATCGAGCTTCTGACGCACGCTGCGCAGCTCGCGCAAAGTTTCGCGCGCATGTGTCAGCACTCGATCGACGACTTCTCCGAAGCTGCTGCGATGTCGGTCGAGTAGCGCGTCGAACTGCCCGGCCGCACGCGGCAGCACGGTGTCCTCGCCGAGGAAGCAATCGCTGAACGCGCGCTCGGCGAGCGTCTCGGAGATCGGGCGTGAAATGCCGAGTCCCTGACCCAGCAGTACGATGTCGCGGTCGTCCGCGAACCGTTTGCGCGCGTACTTGAATTGCTCCGGCAAAGCGAGCATCGCCAGCCGCAGCACAGCGGGACGCAATGAGTCTTCCGCGTCCGCCGCACTCCCGGCCTCCGTGATCTCGACGCCGTCGCCATGATCGCGCAGGGTCGGATACACCGTGAAACGCAAGCCGCGCCGTTGCACGATCTGCTGCGCCGGCACTTCACCGAAATCCCAGCGGCGATGCACAGTGTCGGGTCTGCCCACCGGCTGCTCACCCTCGACACGTCGGATGCCTCGCTTCAGCGCGAGCAGATCGCGTCCTTCTGCGAGCTGCGCGCCATTCATATCGACGACGCGGATGTTGAAGCGCAATGCATCGGGGATGGGCAACGCAGCTACTGCTTCCGGCGTGAGCGGCACGCCGCTCGTGCGCGTGATCCACTCCGCCAGGGCCGCATGGAAATCCT
>DATEKT010000321.1:0-5457 GCA_035277305.1 Steroidobacteraceae bacterium
CGTAGGCCGCCTTGTGGCGTCGAAGAGCTACTCCGATTCCCGTAGCATTCGGATCTGCGATCAGAGGTCATGCCTCGTTTTGCGCTCGTCGTCTCTTCGCTTCCCGTGCGGGTTCTTGTCGCCGTACGCACTCTGTCCGCAGGCTCGCCGGAGGACCGGCAAGCAGGGCAGGCGAGGTTGGACGAGCGGCCCTCCGGTGACCACGGGTGTGAAGCTCTCTTGCTACGTGGGTTGTGCTGTGTGCCTGTTACCGGCCGCTCGCAGTTCAACCCCTCGTCCGACGAATGTCGGTCCGGGACGAAAGTTCTGGCTCGTCTTGCCAAGCCTTGAGCTCTGTCGATGATGTTCCCGAGTCGGCTGTGCCGACTCTGTTTTTTAGCTTCATGCCGAGCGCAGCGGACCGGTGCTTCGTTGGGTAAGGTGCATTACGCGGTTTGTGCGGCGGCCGCGCTCCATTGGCCGAATCGGGCACGGATGCTGGTTGCCGGCGGTACGTTTGGCCGCGGATGTACAGGGTTCAATCGCCAGGCCTCGTAGCCCCGGACCGTCAGGGATCCGGTATCGCTTCGGCAGTCGCGCAGTGCTGCGAGCATCTGAGGCTCGGCCCATTTCGTAGTCGCGTCCTGCAGCTGCAGGGGCTGCGCCGTGCTGGTGAGTCCTGCTGCCGCCAGAGCCTCGCTCCAGGAGCCGAAGCGGTGAGTGAACAGATGCGGTGACGGATCGTTTTCACCCCGCCGCTGGTCGTAGGTACGGCGGCCGAGCGTCTGCTCGCCCAGAGCGAGCCTGCGCAGCGTGTTCAGCAGTTCTTCGTCGGTATAGGTGACAGTCATACTGAAGCTCCTGTCGAGGTTATGTCCGGAAAAGGGAACACTCAGCGCAGCTCGGGAGGCTTAGTTCCTGCCGAGGTGCTGGCAGTGCTCGGGTGCGCCATAGGCACCCGTCTTGGCATATTTGGGCAGCTCAGCGGCGGAGAGGTAGTCGTTCCACCGTTCGGGCTGGGCTGCGCTGTTGGGGATCCAGGCCTCGGCGTAGCCGCTCTTCAGCTGGGCCAGGTTTACGTCGCGAATGGCGGTTGTCGAGACATAGGCGAGCGATCGGCCGTAACGGTCAGTGCGATCCACGCCAGCAGTCTGGTCGTAGGTGACGGTGACCTCGGTGCCTTTGGGCAGCAGCCCGGTCAGATGATCAGTCGCGGCCTGTGCGCCGCATTCCGGCGGTGCGCCTTTGCCGTAGTTCATCTCCGGCGCGTCAATGACCAGGAGCCGCACCGTGTGCTGGGTTCCGGCGTCGTTGGTGGGCTGCAACTCGCTGCTCGCCTGGACAACGATGGTGTCGCCGTCGACGACGCGGATGAGCCTCGACGTCACAGCCTTGGGCAGCGGGGCAGTCGTGGGCAACGACGCTGCCGCAGTCTGGCTGGGTTTCACCTCCGGCTGAGCCGGAGCAACCGGGCTGGTGGTGGTCTGGTCGGTCGAGCCGCGCTGGCTTGGCACAGCTTGGCAGCCGGTGAGGCTCATGATGGCGGTCAGACAGACGAGGAGCGCGAGCACGCTGTGCCGGCGGTACGCGCGGAGGCGGGAGACAGGGAGTGTACGAGCGAGAAGCAGGGTCATGGTGTGAGTGCTTTCCGTGAAGTATTGGGGGCCGGGTCAGATGGACAGGTGTTCGTGCGCCGGGACGTACGCCTCGAGGAAAATCGCGCGAGAGGTCGCTGGGAAGTCCGCCCAGCGGACGCTCTCGCAGACGCCGAAGTGCATCCGGTCGCGGTAGGTGATGACATAGGCGGCAGCCTGCTGGTCGACGTACCGTGCGGTCTCACCCTCGAACTTGATGTCGTGCCAGGCCTCGCCGTCGAGGCTCATGGGCAAGGTCATCGTGATCAAGGCCGCGTCCGTAGCTGTGCTGTTGGACAGAGTGCCCTCGGACAAATGGGTCTTGGAGGTGTTTTCGCTGTGTGACATCGGACGTGCTCCTCAGTGATCGGTGAAGAGAGACGGCGATGTGTCTGTTTCACCATGCGGCCCGTCGGAGGCAGGGCAAGCACGCCTGGCGAACATAGGGAACGAATGACCTGCCGTCTCTTCGAAGACGTCCCGGGATCGACTTCGTCGATCCCAGCGACCCACCTATTGAATGCCATTCTGATAGATTATCCTCAAAGACGAGCTTGATCTATCAAATGCCGAGTGTGAGAGGGAATCGAATGGCTACAGAGAGGAAACTGGCGCGCCTGGTTCCGGCGACATTGGCGGTCGCCCTGACGCTTGGCGTGGCGACCGGCTGCAGTGATAGTACGAATCCACAGTCCGTCGACTCAGGTACGCTCACCAGCTCGCCTGCCGGCGCGTCCGCGGCCGCAGGAACGCCGGTGGACAATGCAGCACTGGGTGCCGCACTGGAGAACCTGGCCTTCGCCGGAAAGAATCCGACGAACGATAGTGCAGCCGGCACCACCAGCTGCCTGGTCGACGCCGTCCGGGCCGCGGGCCTTTCCGAGTCGGCGCAGGCGCTGGTGGTCACGCAAGCCGGCGACGACTGGGGTCGCACGGCCGCGGCAATGCAGGCCAAGGCCGGGGATGAGGACGCCATGCGATTCCTGGGCAGCGAGCTCCGGCAGGAGGTCGATGCGTGCGTGGCGAGGGCATTTGGTGCGAGCACCGCGAAGACGCCAGGCCCTCCAGCGACAGTCAAAGTTGCACAGCCCGCTCCCGCATTACCGACGTCCGTGCCGAATCTCACCGCGGCCTATGACAGCAAGGCGAAGGATGAGATCACCTCGGTTTCTCAGATCCAACCGGGACTGGTTTCGATGCTGTCATCGTTCGCGAAGAGCCCTGAGCAGAAGGCGAAGCTCGCAAGCGCCGGAGCATGCCTGGGGGACGCAGTTCTGCGCGCAGGGTTCTCGGCGGCATCACTGCACTTCTTTGTCGGCGGCGCGCCCCTTGGCTCGGGATCGGTGGTCGATCACCTCGGGATCGCCAAGGATAAGCAGTTGTGGACCTCCCCTGCGTTCACGGGCACGATGTCAGGCTGCCTGCGAAGCGCGTGAGCTGTTGTGAGATGAAGAACGCCCCGGCTGAATGCATCCGGGGCGTTCTCGTGTGACAGGAGGTGACGCTGGGATTCGCGCCACGCGCTACCCGTAGGGGGAAGTCGGACAGTGCGTGGGCGATGGAGGCATCTCGCGAATCGAGCACGACATTATCTCCATTCGACAGGACCTGTCACACCACTCGCACAATCGCGGCGAATGATGAGTAGAATAAGCTCATAAACCAATCGAATGCGGAGCGACAGACAGAGAGCGGGGTCAGACATGACTGAGTCCTCGACGGCAACGGTCAACACCGACAAGCGCGAACGCGCAGTGCTGCGGCTGCACCGCGACACGAAGCAGCGGGCGGAGTATTGGGCGGCGAAGCGCGGCTATTCCTCGCCGAACGAGTACATGGCCGAGGCGGTTGAGGAGAAGATCCGCCGCGAGAACCAGGACTATGACCTGCCCACACTGGAGATCGCCCGGCTCAACCAGCTGGTTGACGAGATCAAGGCACTGTCGACGAACCAGGCGAACCTCGAACGCGTGGTGACGAGCGGCTTCGACTCGCTCATCGGCTTGACGCGTGGGGACAACTACCTGCTCGACGCCGAGGATGGTGAACTCTGATGACGATGCCAGGCACCAGCTTCCGCGACTTGCTCGAGGATGTGAAGACGAGCGAGCCCGCTGAGGTCGATACCTCCTTCCTTGACGAGTACCGAAAGACGGGTGTTGTTCCAAAGGGACGGCCGGACAGCACCGTTCCGCACCGGCAGTCAGAAGATCCTGCGCCCGAGGTCACTGACGAAAACTTGCAGGAGGCGGCAGAAGAGGGCAAACCTGAGATCGCCGATGATGAGCTGCCCGCCCAGGGGGACGAGGCTGACAGCCTCGACCGGGATGACGAGCGTGAGCGGGACGATGATGCACGCCGTCAGGTTGAGCCGAATTCTTCGAGCGGCGGCAGCCGCGGAGGTTCGGGGAATGCAGGCTCAGCTCCAGGCAGCAGCTCGGCGCAGCCTGTCCAGGACGAGGTCATGGCTCCGGTGGCTGCTCCCCCGCCATCGCCGCCGACGCACAGCAATGGCGACGCCGACCTTGCTGCGCAGCTGGATGAGGTCCTCGACGCTGAAGACGCGCAACGCAGGGATCATGATCGCGTGCGCGACATCTCGGCAGGTCGGAAGAGTGACCAGCGTGACGCGATCCAAGGTGCTGCATCGGGCGTGAAAGGTGGTGCCTCGAACGGCACCAGTGATTCGCTCCCGGAGTCCGGCTTCCGGCTTCCGGGAACCGAGAACCCGCTGATGGTGCGCAATCTGCCCTTCCCGCTCATGGAGGCGATGCGCGAGCAGCTCAGAGCTGCTGCCGTCAGGGAACGCGGTGTCAGCGACGGAACGGCACGAGCATTCAGCAAGCGCCTGAGCCAGCCGGCCCTCGTGACGGCGTTCCTGCTGGCGCATCTCGACGTACGGATCGATACGGATCAAGCCACGCGAACGGCCGCAGAGCTGTTTCGATCGCTGGATCCGCTCCTGGGCTCGGTCGTTGAGCGGATGGACGCATTGGAGTACCGGGAGAACGAGCACAGCACACAGCTTCAGCGGCTCCAGGAGGCCTTGCAGCTCGTGCACGAGACCAGCGCGGCGATTGAGCAGGCCGTCGCTTATTCGATCGCAGACAAGGCCGAGAACTTCCTGCGCGGCTCGCACAACATCCACGACGCGCCGATCACGCATAAGGATGCGATCTACGTCCGCGACAAGGTCCGCGACGAGACGAGGAAGCGCGCGAAGTTCGAGAAGGACCGCGACGGAAAGCCGATCCGATGAGCGATGGAATGTGGTGGGCGCTGTGGTGCACTGCTTTCTCAGGCTGACGGCGACATCGCTGTGGTTTCTCTATCGAGTGAACGGCTCGCACGAGTGGGGATCGAAGAGGTTCGAAGCGAAGAGTAAGAAGGAGACGAAGCGTGGCTGAGACACCAGCGACGGCGCTGCAACGCGTGCCGGGGAACCTCGGCAAGAGCGTGAACGACCCCGTGCTGTTCGGCCTGTACTGCTCGCCGAAGTGCGCGGGCATCGCGAACCCGGCGACCAGGCCCGAGGACGCGCCGCGGGAGTGCACGACAGTGCGCGATGGAAGGAAGGTGTTCAAGAGCGTCTACCGCAGCGAGGGCGAGATCCCAGATCGGCTCCGTGAGGACCCTTCGACGAACTGGTACAGCTGCGCTTCTGGCCACATTCATGTCGAGCACACGCGCATGGGCGAGCTGAGACGTTCTGGATGCTGAACGAGCCGGATGACCTCGCGGACTTCTTGTGAAGCGCCGCGGCAACGCGTCGCACGGGCAGGTGGCCAGCTGCCGGCGTTCAGCCGATTCGACTCAAGGAGCTGGAGAACACGAAGAAGGGCCA